>JAVCCJ010000126.1 GCA_030765585.1 Candidatus Zapsychrus exili
CATCAGTAAATAAATCTTCATCAGATTCATAGCCTGCTTTCTTAAGTCTAAAATTAATTAATTCCTTAGTCTCTTTTGCATCAAGAGGATTAAGCGTAAACTTAAAACTTATCCTATCCATAAAATTGCTCATATGAACAACCTTAGAATATAATTCAAGTTGGCCCAGCAAAACTAGCTGAATAAGTTTTTGTTCATTTGTTTCAAAATTAAGAAGAATTCTCAATGTTTCAAGCGTTGCAAGATCTAACTTTTGAGCCTCATCGACTAAAAGGATTATGGTTCTGTTTTCATCAAAAGTTTTTTTCAACAAAAATTGTTCAATTGTATCTTTTAAATCCATAATATCGCCATCTTTTATTTCATAACCTTTTGGTAAATCTATGTTGAAATTACGAACTAGCGAGGAGAGAAACTGTCCTTCATTGTCAAACACTGGATCTAAGATCATGTGAAATATCATATCTCCGCGCTTATTTAATTCATGAAGCAATTTTCTGGAAAGGGTCGTTTTTCCTGTACCAACGTCTCCTAAAATTACCGAAAGTCCTCTTCGAAGACGAAGCTCAATAAGTAAATTTGTAAGAGCAAGGTCGTGCTCTCTCGTCGGATAGAAAAACTCTGGATCAGGACTAGTGGCAAATGGTTCTTTATCTAGGCCAAGGATAGAATAATATCCTAAAATCTTTTCAGCGCCACTAAATCCTACTTGTTTGGAATCGTGCATGTTTTTATATAAATCTTTATATTATAGATAGTATAATAATTATGGAAGGACTTCTAAATTTAGATATATCTTATCATAAGTTATTATACAATCAAGGCTTATTTGTTTTCTTGTGACCTTTTCAAAATACAAAAATTAACAAATCCTGTTAAAAAACCTAACATTCTAGAAAAAGCTCTAAAAAACATTACAACACTTAAAAAAAAGCTATCAATAGGGCTTTTTGCCATTAAAATCCCATAAAAAATCTCTATACACAGCAAAATAATCGCCATAAAAAGATATATTTTTGCACTGAAACCTAAAAATATGCTCAAAAACAAACTAATCAAAATTAAAATCGTAACTGGAACCTCAAAAATGTCCTTCCAAAACGTATAATCATCCCCCTTTGCCATTTTAGGATGCTCAATATACATTTTTACCCTCCAAAAGCCATGTCTAAACTGCTCCTTTAAATATTTCCAAAAATCAGAAGGATGCAAATGATCCACTAAAGAACTTGGTTCAAAATAAATTTTATAACCTAATTCTACAAGCTTATAGCTTAAGTCGTTATCCTCTCCACTTGCAGAAGGATAACTTGTATTAAAGCCACCTACTTCTTCAAAGATATTTCTTCTTATACCAAAATTATAGCTACCAAAGACTTTAGATCTCTGCGGCATTAAAAATTGATGTCTGAACAAAATTTCTTTATATATGCACCTTGCAAGTAAATTATTATTGTTCGCAATACCATAGCTACCAGATACAACTGCAACAGCTTTGTCATCAAAATGCACTATTGCATTTTTTATCCAATCTTTTTGAGGGACACAATCAGAATCTGTAAAAAATACTATTTCTCCTGTTGCATTTTTTGCCCCAAAATTTCTTGCCTGTGCAGGACCTTGATTCTTTTGATAAAAATATTTTACATCTTTAAAATTAGAAACTAAATTTCTTGTATTGTCTGTAGATTCATCATCAACAACAATTAATTCAACATCTCCATAACTTTGATTCAAAACAGCATTCAAAGTTTTAGAAATATTCTTTTCACAATTGTACGCAGGAATAACAACACTTACTTTTAAATTATTCATTTTTTTTAGAAAAAGTAAAAAGCAACATTCCAAATATTTTTCCTAATAACTTATCTGGCGAAAAAACAAAAGGAAAAACATTTATACCGCCTTCTAAAATTACTTTTAAATTGTTGCGTTCATTTAAATTAATTAATTCTTTGAATGTAAAAGGTTTTTCTTTTATGCCTGGCATAAAAAATGGTCTAAGTATTTGCCAAGGAGAAAAAACATTTGGAACAAATGTAATAATTATTCCATCAGTAGACAAAACATTGATTAAATTATTTAAAATTTTATCTTGATCTTCTTTTTTAAAATGCTCAAATAAACCATCAGAAAAAATAATATCAAACCTATCGCTTATTTCTTCACGTAAATCCGACGACAACAAATCATTATTCAAAATAATAGTTTTATTGTTTGTTATTTTCTTTGTTATCTCTAATGCTTCTACTGAATAATCTAAAGAATATGTTTTAGCTTCACTACAGATAAAATATTTCGAAAAAAATCCACTGCCACAACCTGCATCCAATATTTTCTTGTCTTTACTTACATTGTTAGACAAAAGTTTTATTATTCTTTTTTTTGATCAACTTATTTTAGTAAATTGCTTTGAATTTTCTAAACTCCAAAAATTATTCCAATTGCTAGATTTTATTATAGTAAAATCACTCATAAAATATTTATTATTTCCTGTAATATAAAAAAGTTATAGAACTTTCTAGAAACTTTTATTATTTATTTTCTTTCTCTTTTATTTTCTTTATTTCGAGTTCAAGTAAACTAATCTTTTGAGCCATTATATCATTGCGATTATTTTGCTGACAAAGAAATATTGTAATAAGCAAACTTAAAAAAACAAAAACACTTAACAAAGAAAAGAAAATAAAATTACTTGGCAATTGAAATCCTAATAAATATGCAATTTTAAACAGAATTTTATCAAAAATAGAAAAGAATACAGCCAAAATAGATACAATAATCCACGAAAAAGCATATTTAAACATTAATTTTTCTCTTCTGATAAGGTCTATAACAAAAATTAATGCAGACAAAGAAATAACTATTGCTAATATTTTTATATTCATTACAAATCATCTCCCTTTCTCTTAAACTTATCCAATAAAATTGCAAATGTTACCTTTATCATATAATAAAGGGTCTTTAAATATCGTATTGAGCTTGTTCCTGAGACTCTTTTATTCATCTTAACTGCAGTCTCTTTTATTTTTGCCATATATCTATCTGCTACTAATATTTCCTCTGGTTCTGGAAAATCGTGCGGATAATATTCTGCAAAGATTTTAATCATTCGCTTATTGTATGCCCTAAATCCAGATGTTGGGTCGGTAACTTTATAATCCGTTAACAAACTAATAAGTGAAGAAAAAAAATTTATACCTATTCTGCGCACAAAAGAAAACCTATAATTTGAAAGAGAACCAACAAAACGACTTCCTATTGCTATATCCAACTCTTCCTTTAATAAAAAATCTATTATTTTTTCCAAATAACTAATATCATGTTGACCATCCCCATCAATTCTAACAACTAAATCAAATTCGTGATTTCTTGCGTATTTAAATCCTGTCTGTACTGCGGCTCCTATCCCTAAATTAAATGGTAAAGAAACAACATTGGCTCCTGCATCTTCTGCCATCTTTGCTGTTTTATCTACAGATCCATCGTCGATAACCAGAACATCTGATGAAAGTTTTAATGAAAACGCCTCTTTCACAGTATTTGCTATGTTTCCTTCTTCATTGTATGCTGGAATTATAACTGTATTTTATTTTTCATAATAAATTTTTCACTTAATATCTTTTTCTTTCATTTTGTTCTTATAAATAAGATACATTGTAGCATAATCAATGATATTTCTATCTTCTTCAGCCCCAAAATAGCGATTAGGGCTAAGGCCTCTAAAACTAAACACGCTGCCGTCAGGATGATGGCCTCTCCCTGTGACTAAAAGCATCATAGAACCATCTTCTAAGTCAAACATACTTTTTAAGAGCACTTGTCCTGCAGAGTTTTCTCCCATAAGAGCAGCAATACCTCTTTTTTGCATTACTCCAGAGAATAACTCTGACGCGCTACCAGACCCTTCATTTATCAATATTGCTAAAGGGCCGCTATATTTAAATTTAGTTGGCATATTGGGAACATACAACATAGATTTCTCTTCATCTCTTCTTTGGAAATAAGCGAACTCTTCTCCTGGTCTGGTTCCAAAAAGAATGAAGAAAACTCTCTAGCAGCTAGTGGTGAGCCGCCAGGGTTACCTCTTAAATCAATTATCAGACCGTTTATTGGACCATTTTTCTTAAAATATTCTAAAAAACGAAAAATATCCTCAGCTGTCTTTCTATTAAAATGAACAATTTCTAGACCATATATACCTGCAGCTTTAGTGGGAAATATAAAAACCTGCTGCTTAAAATAATTCTTACTTACAACATCAATGTCCCTATGGACACTGTCACTTTTATCAAAAAAACCTATTCTTACCTGCTCATCTGCGAAAGGAGTTAATAATTCGTTAATCTTTTCTACATTAAACTCCTTTATATCATTTTCATCAATCTTTACAATAATATCGCCTATTCTTAAACCCTTTACATAAGCATCTGAACGTGGCTCTACTTGCGTAGCTTCATACCCATCTTTTACTAATTCACCCACTATTCCTAGATCAATCTTCCTTCCTAAAACGCTAGCTACATATTCTTTTGCTGGTTTAGGTGGATAAAAAGCAGAAAATATATCATACGTCTCCTTCAATTTTTTTATAAGTAAATCAGCGCTTCTCCAGCGCGTAGAATCGATAACTTCATCCTTATCTTCTAGCTTGCTATAAATTTTCTCATCAAAAGTATTTAAAAACTCTTCAAAAACTCCACGTTCTATTGGCTTAAAATAATTCTTGTTCATCACATCATAAACTTCTTCAAAAAATTCAATATACTTTGTATAGGCAGCACCTTTTTCGTCTTTATTAGCCGCATATACAATATTTTGCGCTCCAAAGAACAAAATAACGGACAATAATATGGTTCTATTAAATAATGTCGTACGATTTAATTTAAAATACATAAACTTATATTAAACAAGTTTGTAATGGCAAGGAAAAATATTAACAAGCGCATCTTCTCTTTATATTATATATAAGAATAAACTTTTATCTCATATACTTTTTAATATCAGAAGATTCAAATTGCGTTATACGGCCATCTTCGTTTTTATCAAAAACTTCCAGGATTCTTGAATTAATTGCAATCCAACCTCTTCTTTGCAGTGTAAAATGAATATCTAAAATAAATTTCTTAATCTCTTCTTTTTGAAGTATTTTATCCTTATTTAAATCATATATTTCTTCAATTTTATTAGAAACTTCTGGGGAAGATTCCAACATTTCTTCAATCCTTAAATGGAATGGATTTTTAGAGATAGGTTTTACTTGTTGGGTATTTTTATTTTCTTCTACCTTAACAACATCTTTAATGTTTTCTGAAGAAGCAAATTTTATATAAACAAAAACGAACATAAAAAGAAAAGCAAAAGTTAACATAACCAATTTTTTTATTTTAATCATATTTAAAAGCTTTCTTAGTATTAATTTTTATTATCTAAACTGCCATAAGCTCTTCTAAATTAATAACAACTTCTTTTTCTTCTACAAATTTCTTTAATAAATTGCTCTCGCTTTTTGTTAAAAAATTACCCTGCTCATAAACGCGAAATTCCTTCTTAAGATTATTTTTTAAATCAATTAAAGAAATATCTGCATTAGATACAAAATCTCGATGATGTCTCCCTTTTCTATAATCAGGCATATCTTTTGGGGCTTCTAAATACTTTTCAATCTTATTTAAGTCAAAACCATAAAGTATCGTGCCATGATGTAAAATAAATTCTCTTCCTCTTTTTTGCGCATTGCCCGATATTTTCTTAGAATTAGATTTAAGAGCAATATCTGAGATTGGCATAAATGCGGATTCCAATCCCAATTTATCTAAAGCCCTTGTAACCTTGCCAAGAATAAAATTATAAGATTTGCCTATGTCCGATAACTTTGGATTTATCTTTTTTGAAAGGATTAAAGAATAATTAAAACAACCTCTTCCTTGCAACACAGTACCTCCGCCCGAGCATCTTTTTAAAACAGGTATTTTATCCTCCAGAACATTATCAATCTTTATATCTTCAGTCTCTTTAGAGATTCTCCCTAAAACAACAAAAGGTTCTTTGGATTCCCAAAATCTTAAGACCTCTCCAGTGTTTTCATTTTCTGCTAAATGAAAAAGAACTTCATCAAACAAAATATTTTCTTCTGGACTATTGAATGAAATATCTTTTAGTATCATAAAAAATTAAATAAAGTAGCTCGTATTAATGTCCATTGCTGCTTTTACTTCGTTTGGACGACTTACAGGGGTTGTTTTTGGAAAATCTTTAAAATCTTCTGGAGATTTTTTGCTTAAAACATCTGCTTCTTTCATTTTCTCAATGAACCAATCTATGGTACTTTTTGACTCTGTTTCAGTAGGTTCAATCATTATCGCTTCTTTAACAGTCAAAGGAAAATATACTGTAGGTGGATGCATGCCTTGATCTATCAAAAATTTTGCTATATCTATTGCGTGCACTCCTCTGCCTGCTTGCTTACTTGCTGAAAAGACACATTCATGCATACAATGCCTATCATAAGCCAAGTCATAATATTCTTTTAACTGTTCTTTAATATAATTTGCATTTAACACAGCCATATTGCTTACCTCTTTTAGGCCTTCTTTTCCTAAAAGAAGGATATATGCGTAAGCTCTTAACAGTATCGAAAAGTTCCCATAAAAAGACGCAATATATCCTATAGATTCTGGATAATCGTAATCTAGAGAATAAAATCCTTTATCATCTTTTATAACCCTAGATATTGGCAAATATGGTATAAGTTTTTTATTCACTCCAACAGGTCCTGCTCCTGGCCCTCCGCCACCATGCGGAGTTGAAAAAGTTTTGTGAATATTAATATGCACAATATCAAAACCAACATCTGCAGGCCTACACCTTCCTAAAGTAGCATTTAAATTTGCTCCATCATAATACATAAGCCCGTCAACCGCGTGAATCATATCAGCTATCTTTTCAATATCAGAATTAAAAACTCCATGCGTATTAGGAGACGTTAACATAAGCCCAGCTACTTCATCAGTTACCACTTCTTTTAATTTTTCTAAATCTATAACACCATTTTTATCTGATGGGACACAAATCATTTCGTATCCTGCAATAGCTGCTGTTGCAGGATTTGTACCATGAGATGCGTCTGGTACAATAATATATTTTTTCTTATTTCCTTTTACTTTATGATAAGCGGCTATCATCATAACACCAGTCAACTCTCCGTGGGCCCCCGCTAATGGCTGCATAGTAAATGCATCCATACCTGTTATTTCGCACAATAATTGCTCCATTTCAAAAAGCACTTCAAGCGAGCCTTGTACTAATTTCTCCCCTTGTTTTAATTGCGGCAATAAAGGGTGCATATCTGCAAATTCTGGCATAGCTGCTATTTTCTCTGTAAACTTTGGATTATATTTCATAGTACAGGACCCTAAAGGGTAAAAATGAGTATCTACTCCAAAGTTTCTTTTAGAAAGTCTTGAAAAGTGACGTATAACATCCAATTCAGAAAGCTCTGGCAATTTAGCAGCTTCTTTTCTTGTGTACTTAGATGGTACCTTAGCATCTCCAACATCGCTGTTAGGATTTAAATACCCTCTTAAGCCATCTACACTTTTTTCAAAAATTAATTCCATAATTTTTCTAAAATACGAAACTCTAAACTCGAAATACTAAACAAATCAAAAGTAATAAATTCAAATAATTTCAATACCTTTTAAAATTTTGGTCATTCAAATTTCTAATTTGTTTCTAATTTCGAATTTAGGATTTAGGATTTATCCTTTAATACCTCTTTTAGAGCCTTTGCATAATTTAAAATCTCTTCTTTAGTTCTTTTTTCTGTTACAGCAATAATCATATAATGTTCCATGCCTTTATAATATCGTCCTAACGGAAATCCTGCAGCGAAACCTTTGTTTATCATTTGCTCGACTACATAACATGCGTCCTTCGACAAACAAACTGTAAATTCATTAAATGTTGGTGAACTTCTTTTGACCTCTACACCTTTTATTTTCTCAAGCGTTTGCCTTGCGAATTCTCCTTTTTTATAATTAAGCTCGGCTAACTCCTTAAAACCCTGCTTACCCAACAAAGACATAAAGACCAAACCCTGTAAAGCACAAAGAGCTGCATTAGTACAAATATTTGAAGTTGCTTTTTCTCGTCTTATATGTTGCTCTCTTGCTTGCAAAGTATTTACAAAACATCTTCGACCTTGCTTATCTGTAGTCTCTCCAACAATTCTTCCTGGCATTTTACGCACATATTTCTTTTTAGTGGCCATAAATCCAAAATAAGGCCCTCCTAAATTAAGAGGTAGTCCTAAGCTTTGACCATCGCCAACTACAATATCAGCCCCCATCTCTCCTGGAGTTTTAAGTACGCCTAAAGATATAGGATACACGCTCTCAATAACTAAAATTCCTTTACTATGAGCTTGTTCAATAATGTCTGAATGATCATCAATGGCTCCAAAAAAGTTTGGATTTTGCAATATAATAGCAGCAGTATCTTTATCCAATAATTCACTAATTTTATCTCTATCGCTATGACCATGCGTGACAGGGGTTTCTTCAAACTCAAAATTTAAATTGCTTGTATAAGTTTTTAAAATCTTTCTATATATTGGACTTACGCCACCATCCATAATAATTTTATTACGCTTAGTAACACGAATAGCCATCATAGCAGCTTCGTAAAGAGCTGTTCCTCCATCATAAAGAGAAGCGTTAGCAATATCCATATTGGTTAATGTACAAATAGAACTTTGAAATTCATATAATGCCTGCAAAAACCCCTGTGAACATTCTGGTTGATATGGGGTATAAGCTGTATAAAATTCTGACCTAGACATAACTGTAGATAGTGCAGCAGGAACATAGTGGTCGTAATAACCTCCACCAACAAAATTAATCAAACTAGAAGTATTTTTACAAGCAATGGCTTGAAGTTTTTTGACTACCTCAAATTCTGATTTACCAGATGGCAGATTAAATGACTTTGGAGAATGCTTGGGTCCGATATCCTTAAACAAATCGTCTACAGATTCTACACCGATACATTTAAGCATCTCCTCTACATCTTTTTTTGTATTAGCAATATAAGGAATCACTGCGGATTAATCTCCAAAAAGCATAAAAATGCTTATTCTAAGTAATATGTAGAATTAAATAAATACTAACCTTAACCTTCAGATTCTAAAAACTTTCGATATTCATCGGCTGTCATTAGGTTGGAAGCCTCTTCGGGATCTGAAATTTCTATTTTTGCAATCCATCCATTTTCATAAGGAGACTTGTTTATAAGGCCGGGCTCTACTTCTAAATCGTTATTTACCTCAACAATCTTTCCAGACATTGGAGAAAAAATATCACTTGCTGCTTTAACTGATTCAACAGAAGCAAGATCTCCAAATTGATCTATTTCGTCGTCCTTTGCTGGCAACTCTACAAATGTTATGTCGCCTAAAGATTCTTGAGCATAATCTGAAATGCCAACAGTCACAATATTATCTTCTATGCTGGCCCATTCATGTTCTTTCGTGTAAATAAAATTATCATTAACTTCCATATGGCTTTCTCCTATTTTTTAAGGGAACCTCTTTTATAAAATAATTTTGACGAAACTACTGCTTCTTCTCTCTTGTTTTCATTACCAAACAAAATTTTATTATCCCTATCAGCATGCTCTGTCAAAACAAATCCTAGTCCTATGCCACGCTCCATCTCTGGAGAAAATGTTCCGCTTGTCACAACACCAATCTCTTTATCCTCTGCATAAATTTTCTGCTCTGCGCGAGGAGACCTTCTGCTACTAGACACAAAACCAACTATTTTTCTTTTTAAGCCTTCTTGTTTTTGTCTAGTAATCACATCCTTACCTATAAAATTTTTATTCAAATCAACAAATCTACTTAAACCAGACTCTAGCGGACTTACATCTTCGCCTAGCTCATGGCCATAAAGACTATATCCCATCTCAAGCCTTAAAACATCTCTTGCCCCTAGTCCAGCTGGTTTAACTTTGCCGTCTTCTAAAAGAGCATTCCAAAGAACCTTTACTTTATCTGCAGGATAATATATTTCATATCCCAACTCACCAGTATAACCTGTTCGACTAATAATAACATTCTCACCCAAAAGTTGAAAATAATCAAATGTATAATAATCTAATTTACTGACATCATCAACAAAAGAACTTAAAATTTCTCTTGATCTCGGGCCTTGTAAATCTAGCTTAGCAGTTGATTCTGACACATCTTTAAAACAAGCCTTAGAACTCAATCTAGATTTAACATGTTCTTTATCTTTTTCTGTTGTTGCACTATTTACAACAAGAAACCACTTATCCTTATCTTCCCTAAAAACAATTAAATCATCAATCACGCCGCCGTCTTCATTTAGCATACAACCATATCTACATGACTTAATCGGCATATCAGATACAGACATGGTCAAAAGAGAATCCAATCCGCTTTCAACACAATCTCCTTCTACTATAAACTCTCCCATGTGAGATATATCAAAAAGTGTTGCTTGCTCTCTAGTATATTTATATTCTGCTAAAATGCCTTCGTATTGTACTGGCATTTCCCAACCGCCAAAGTCTACCATTTTAGCAGAAAGAGCAATATGTGATTCGTAAAGAGGAGTTTTCTTTAAAGTTATTTTTTCTATCATAAGTTGTGAAAATACTGGCTCTTTCTTTATATAAATTGCAAAAAGAGCCTAATTAGAGCCATTCGAATTATGGCTCAAATATTTTATATAAATACCAAAACTTTGTAAAGAACTAAACCCATTTTTATTGGCTCTTTCTCAATTAAACTAAAAAAGAAAGAGCCTGATTACACGGATTTTAAAAAAAGATTTTACAGATAAAGACAACTTGTCTTAATCAGTATAATCCGCATTTAATCTGTGCAATCAGGGCCATTACATATATTTTAAGAAAATGACCCTTTTATTCCCCTACTCTTTTTTGGAATTTAGTATATATTCTATAATAATTTTTATCGTCTTCTTTGCCTGTTCTGTAAATCTTTATACGATAAGGGCCTATTTCTTGCCAAAATGGTTGCTTAAATTTAAAAATGGTCAAACCTCCGTTAGGGTTCGATGTAATTTCAGACGCTTTAATTGGATATGATCCATTTTTCTCTTTAGACAGAACCCACACAGGCGCTTTTATATCAAGTGAATATAGATAAGCAACTAGTCCATCCGTAGGATTTCCAACTTTATATATTCTTGTGACCAAGCTTTTCATGTTAGACGGATTATTAACAATATCCATAATACCTTTATATAAATAAACTTTTTCTTTAGTTCCTATGTTTCTCACATCATCTTTTACTAAATGTATATATTCTTTTGACGGAACATTTTTTCTTTTATCACGCTGCAATTTAGCAGCATCTAGCAACCAAACTCTTCCTAGATATTTTTTATTCTTAGAAAATTGATTTAACATTAAATATCTATGAGCTAGTGTTTCTTGCTCGAGTGACCATATAAAACTTGATACAAGAGTAGGAAATGAACAAACGGCATAATCTGCTAAATTGCCTTTCCTTATCAATTCATTCAAGAAAATATCATCATCAAATTGCGCATAATCACTATGTGCTGCCAAATATATAGAATCTTTTGTAGTTGGCGGAATAAGAATATATCCCTCCTTAGGCTCTAATATATGATTTATATCAACAACTTTTAATTTCTCTTTCAAACTTGGATTTAAACAATCAATCATAACAGAGCGATGAGGATGTTTTTTATATGTATAGATTTGAGATATGCCCAACTTCTCCATTTTGTTTGAAAGAAAATGGGTTGCCATTCGCGTAGGATAGGCATCGCTAAAGAAAGCATATGCATTTAATGCTATGTGCAAAAGAAAAACAATAATAACTAATACCTGTAACGATTTCTTAGGCAAAAATTTACCTATAATTTTACTATCTTCTTTTAAGAAAATATAACCACTATAACCTATCATAAAAACTATACCCAACATCGTTGGGAAAAAAGTAGTTCCACATTGGGCGATCTTTTTAAACTCCAGAACAAAAGGAACAATAAAACTTAGAACTATAACACCTATAGTTCTATAAAGAATTACTTTATCTTTTAAATAAGAGAAAGCGCACTTGTATATGAAATAAACTAAACATATGCAATATAGAGGAAACAAAACAGGCATTGTTATCATTAAAAATTTAAATATCCAAAACCATCCACCATTGGTTTGTGCTATATCCGTTTTGATCCATTGCTGCAGCACAGGTTGATTATAATAAAAATGATTATTATCAGACGCTGTATTTATATATGACATTGAGCCACTTAAACTACCTAAAGCTGTAGGATAAGTAAAATAAATAAACGCAGCTAAAAATCCAAGAAAAGCACATATTATAAATTCTATCGACTCTCTGTAGGAGATGCCGCCTTTCTCTTCTTTATCTAAAATAAAAAACTTATATAAGAAAACAGCAAAACAAAATGGGATATACGCTGCAGAAGTTATTGATGCAAAAAATGCGCATCCAAGAGATGCCCCAGAAAGAACGTAACATGTGTATTTCAAAACAGATTTCTTAGATGCAAACAAAAGTAGTGCAATAGCGATAAGCACAAACATCAATCCTGTTATTTGATGCCTAATAAATAAAATATACACATACGGCCAATAACTAGTTACGAAAACAAGATAAGTTATCCAAGCCGACTTTACATTCCATATCTTATAAGCAATTAAATAAATAAGAACAGATGCTATAAAAAAACTAAAAAGACACACAACAATAAAAGGCCTTAATGTGACAAGGTCGCCCATAATTCTTTGAACATCGGAAACAAGTAACAAAAACATTTCCTTGCTATGTAACCACAGAAGATTTGTATAATTATGTATCTCAGAGATATGTTTAAGCTCTGGTATTCTTAATGTAGCTGGAAAATAATAATCTTCTGCATCGGTGGGCCAAAAGTTCATATTCCAAATCAAGCACCCCAAAGCAATAGAAATTATCAATGAACATAAAATAACAAGTACTAAATTTTTTTGTATAGTTGACATTATTTTTTCTTTCTAGAAAATTTTCTAAATAATTTATTAATAAAATTAATACAAACAATACGTACAGCACTTATGGCTGGTTTTAATACGGCAAATATTCCATGTCTTTTTATCATTGGCCATATTCTCCACCAACATAAATATATTCGTATAAGCCCTTTTCTTTGTAGAAATATTACATCCTCTGGCTTTAAACCATTAACCTCCATTACCGCCGATCCGTATCTTTGATAATTAGAAAAATTTGTATCAACTATTTTTAAACCAAACTGTTCTTTTTTTGCCATCTCAAACATCTCAGTTCCTGGATAAGGCATCGCAACACTATAGGTAGCATGTTGTATATCTTTGGCTTTACATAAAAAGTCTACCGTTCTTTTTATACTTTCTGCATCTTCACCCGGAAGTCCAAGCATTACAGAGTTAATTGTCTCAATCCCATATCTTGCATTAAGCTTATTTGCTTCAATACAACTTTCCATCGAGATTTCTTTTTTTATAATCTTCCTAATCTTAGGATCTGCTGTTTCTAACCCAAAACTCATTCGTATTAAACCACAGCTTTTAAACTCTTTTACTATTTCTTCATCCCAAATATTTGCGCGTGTGCTCCCTTCAAAAGTAAAATCTAGATTATTCTTTTTTATTTCTCTGCAAAGAGAAAATATATATTCACGATTTAACGTCAGTGTATCATCTAAGAAATAAATATGTTTTATATTTAAATCATTTACCAAATATTTAAGTTCTTTAATAACTTCCTCTAAAGAGCGTCTTCTAACTTTTTTCCCATACAAACTATTAGCACAAAAAACACAATCAAAAGGACAACCTCTGCTCATAAAAAAAGATGTATAATTTTTAACCCCTTGTAAAGTTCCAACAGAATACTTTTTATAAGGAATCAAATGCCTTGCCGGCCATGGAATAGTGTCTAAATCATCGATTCTTTGTATGTCGCCGTGATAAACAATTCTGCCCTCTTCTTTTCGCATTACGCCACAAATTCCATCACCCCTTTTGCCTTTTTCAAAACTTTTTAAGAAATCAAAGAAAATACCTTCACTTTCACCTATAAATAAATAATCAAAAATATCTAAAAAGGCTTCTTCCCGAACCAAAGACGGATGAGCTCCTCCAACAGCAATTGGAGTTGAGAAATTGTTCTTAAGTAATGACGCTACCTCAGTTATTCTATGAAAAAATGGAGTAGTGGCTGATAAACCAATTAAGTCTGGTTTAAATTGAGAAACTCTCTCTATTATTGTTTTATCATCAAGCTCTTCTACTTCAGCATCTATTATTTGAACTTCCCAGCCAGCTTGTTCTGCGATAGCTCCAATATAACAAAGACTCAAAGGCGGAAAAGACGATGCCTTTTTAGCAATATTTTTTAAAACTCCAAATGTGGAGCACCAAGAAGGGAATACAAGTGATAGTCTCATTTTTAATTTATTTCTTAAAATTTTGACCAGTCGAAGCTAAATGCGAAAGCCTTTTAGCGAAGACTGGCGCGCCTGAGAGGATTCGAACCTCCCAACACCCAGTTCCGAAGACTGGTGCTCCCTGCCTGCCGGCAGACAGGTATCCAGCTACGTCTTATAACGTTAACACTTCTTAAAACGCGCCCGGGAGGACTCGAACCTCCAACACCCAGTTCCGAAGACTGGTGCTCTATCCAATTGAACTACGGGCGCTTAAACTAGTAAATCCATCAAGTCCAGACCGAAATGTCAGGACAAGCGCATAAAAATAACATTTTCTTCACAAAAAACATTGCAACATCCAGCTTCCGCCACAATAGATGGCGGATTCGCCAATCTGTTTGGCGAAGAGCTACAGGCGCTTAATCTAAATTACATACTGGTTGAAATCGCACGCTCTGTTTTATCTTAAAATCACACAAACAGAAAACAGGCAAGCGCTTAATTTATTCGTAGCAAACATCATCACAATCTTCATTGTTTGCGACAACCAAATTTACATCTCTTTTGTTATTTAAATTAACTTTGAATAATTTTATATAAAAAAATACTGATAAAGAAATAAAGAAACAAATTATAGCAATAATAGAAAATTTATTTATCTTCACTTTTTAATCTTTCTACAGCTTCTTTCATTTCTTCATATGAAGATTGATGAGTTTCTATTACCTTCATTACTGAATCATCAAAATAATGTATTATAGAGCCTATATTCATGTCACCAACAAATGGAGCTTTATGATCTCTTCTTTTTTTCATACCATGAATATGAACTCCAATCAATTTGTCCTTATATGCATCCAATGCCTCTTTCTGAGAAAAAATTCCCAACCTTTCGTTCATTTCAGCATGTCCTAAATCGTGCCAATAATACATACCTTTGCTGTTAAAACGAGAAAGAAAATATCCTATCTCATCAAAATTAGGAATTTCCAGTGGATAGTATCTTGTTTCAAGCCCTATCTTTATTCCTTGGCTTTTGGCATAGTCACAAACAACCTCAAAACTTTTATCTAATGCCTTTATGTGCTCAGGCGACTTATCTTTTCTTATCTTTAATATGCGAGATTTTTCCTGTTCAAATTCTTCTGTTTTAAACTTTCCGTCCATATACAAATCAAATAAATATTTTGATCTTATATCCTGATCTATATCAACATCTCCTGCATGTAGCACAACAACAGGACAATCAAATTTCTTAGCTGTATCTATTGTATTTTTCGTCCAACAAACAGCCTTTTGCCTCTCATCTTCATCTAAAGAAGACAGACGATAATAATTAGAATTATGTCTAGGCGATATCTCATCATCAGGGACAGGACAAAAATTATGAACACTTACAACTTTGATATTTAATTCTTTAACAAAACCATAAAGCTGATCTAAGTGCTCTTTGGTAATAGAATAATTTATTTCAATGGCGTCTATTCCCAAATCCTTTACCTGACAAAGCCATGCTTTTATATCATTATCGGGTTTATAATTCCAAGATGTAGAAATTGCTAACATAGTCTCGCTTTACCCTTCTGAGCCTAAGTTATCAACGACTTTCTTAACTTCCATTTCAGCCTTTTGTATCTTCTCTTTACACACATTTATCAAAGATACGGCTTCTTTTACTGCGCAAGAAAGTTCATCAACATCAATCTCTTCGTTTTCTATCTTTTCTACAATTTCTTCTAATCTTTTCATCGCTTTGCTATATTTTACTTCAGCCATTTTGTCCTCCGGTTTTTATATTTATTATACGACTTGTTAAAAATCCATCTGCTGTTTCTGTGCTAATATCGTCCTGTTCTTTCGCACTCTTAATACTTTTTATAATCTTTCCATCTTTGTCTCTAGTTACGGAAAATCCTCTTTTTAAAGTGTTTACAGGATCAAGTGCATCAACCAATTTCTGAAATCCTATAATATTCTTTTTATCATTTTTCAACCTTGAAATTACAACTTTCATCAAACAATCTTTTTTCGTATCTATTATATTTCTGAAATCTTTCAACAAAACTTCTGGCCTATGTTTAAATAGCTCTATAATCCTAATAATTTCCGCATTATGTTCTTTTAAATATCTATTAGTGTTTGCCTCTAACTTGGCAGCTAAATTTTTTAATTTACCCTTATCTTCTGCGATTCTCTGTTGAGAAATATTTATTATTTCCTCTAATATTTGGTCAATATCTATAAGATACTCTTCTGTCAGTCCTACCAAATATTGGGCAACAGCTGTAGGCGTCTTAAAGAACGAATGCGCTGCTAAATCAGTTACGCTCATATCTATTTCATGACCTATTCCACTTAATACCGGTATTTTAAGAGATGCAATTTTTTCTGCAATAACCTGGCTATCAAAACAACTTAAATCTGATATTGACCCTCCGCCACGAGTCACTACAATTGCATCTAAATTCTTTACTTTATTTAATGCACCCAAGGCCTTACATACATCTTTTTCAGCATTCTTACCCTGCATTAAAGCATTTTTGAAATAAACTTTAAATCCAAATCCACTCTTCTTAAGCTCTGATAAGAAATCATTATAGGCTGCTGAATCGCCTGAGGTTATGAGCCCTATATTAAGCGGGACAACTGGGGCATCCAATTGTTTATTTTTGTCGAGTATTCCTTTTTCCTGAAGAAGCGCTATGAGCTTTCTTTTTTCTTGCGCTATTTTTCCTAAAGTATAAACAGGGTCAATACTTTCAACGCTTAAGCGAACTCTTCCATGAGGAGGATAAAAATCAACTTTACAAGCAAACTTAACCTCAATATCATCTTTTAAAGAAAAGGCATTTTCGCTTTTCTTTAAGATTTCTTCAATGTATGGTCTTCTGCTTGCCCAAATAACCAAATCAATACAAGCCTTTGTATCATTTGTTCCTTGATCTTTTTCGACAAGCTGAAAAAAAACATGTTTCTTATTTTTGCTTCTATTATATTGTTGGATTTCTCCACAAACCCATAAAGACTGCGGAAACCCCATATTGATAACATCTTTTATGAGATTATTAAGTTCTGATACTGTTAAAAATTCTTTATCCATGATTATACAATTAAGAAGGGTTTAGAAAGTAGTATTCTATATACAAAACATCACTTCTACAAGAAAAATAATATAGATATATTAATATAAGTATTATTTAAATAAAAAGGTGGGGAGTTTTAATAAGCCGATGCTCTCCTGTTTGATTGCCGAGCTGTTTTTAACTTATCTTTTTGCTTCCTTCTTGTTTCTTTCATAGCTAACTTGTTAGCCTTGCTTTTTCGCTTTAACTCTTGATTCGTTGCTCTTGTCTTTCTTTTTACATCTTTCATTTTTCGTTTTGTATCAACCTGCTTGCTCTTCAAATCTCTTCTAAGCTGTTTTATATGCGCCAAATTGCTTTTAATTTTTTGCTTTATATTGTCAGTATGAGACTTAATATCTCTCATAAATCTTTTAAATTTCTGTTGAGCGCTTATTTTGCGCGCAGGTCTCCTTGATTGCCGTGCATTTGATGACACAGAAATAAATAGAAAAATGAACAAAATTATAAATATTTTATATTGTTTTTTCATAATAAATACAAATTTAAGCTATATTTTTATATTCTGAACTATTTGCCTCTTTAAGTCCACAATATAATTGTACTTGTGAAATCATATAAAAAGGAATAAAAATCACTGAAAATATCTCAACAGCTGCTTTTGTCAGTCCAACATCAATATTTTGAAAAAACTTAATAAACAAAATAGGAGTTAAAGATAGCATCGTTAAAATAAGCAAAAATTGAAGCACTATCCAGAATTTTCCCTTTATCAGCTCAATACTGCCTTTAAATGCTTCAGTATATTTTTTATTCTCTAAAACAACAATAACATCTGCGAACATAAAGATTGCTCCAATAAACAATCCTGGAAGCACAAAAAAGACAAATCCCATCCCCATAAGAAACAAAACTGACATATAAACAGCGACATATCTCAAATATCTTCCTTTTGTTTCTTCAAAAACCTTTGCAAAGCTTAAAACCAAACCAGAACGCAATTTATAAGACGCATAAATCAACATAATAGCAATACGGCATAAAATTAAAGAACTTGTGATAATAATAAGAAATATAGCTTCTTCTGGCTTTTTAAAGAAATTATTTATAATCTGTCTCGTAGCCAAATTAAATACTCCATAAAAAAGACTCAGGCTAATAAAAAACTGAAAATTCTTCTTATACATTTCCATTGAATTGCTAAGGATCTTAGACAAGTCGATAATATTATTTATTTTATTCATTGTACCCTTCTTTAATGTTATTAATTAACGTTCTATTGTGTATGGCAGATGCATGCCGAGGATTTATTATAAGCGCTTGCTCGTAATCAGCAAGTGCTAAATCGTACTTTTCAATTTCCTTAAATAAATTTCCTCTATTGTAATAAAAATCAGCAGAACTTTTATCTATTTCTATAGCCTTATTAAAATCCTTCAAAGCCAAATTATATTTCCCTCTAGACTTATAAAGTATGGCTCTATTATTATACCCTTGTGCAAAATTAGGATTAACAGATATGCTTTTGTTATATTCTAAAATAGCTAAATCATAATTTCCTGCCATATCATATACTAACCCTCTATTTGTATACGCAGATGCTATCTCTGCATCTAATCTTATTGACATATTAAAATCCTTTAAAGCTAAATCGTTCTTCTTAGCATAAAGATAAATAAGACCTCTATTATTATATACACTAGCATTTTTAGGGTCTGACTTTATAGCTTTATTAAAATCATTAAACGCCAAGCCCAACTTACCGCTCAACTTATAAAGCATACCTCTGTTATTAAGTGCTTTTCCATAATCTGGCTTTATTTCTAACGCTTTATTATAATCTAAAAAAGCTAAATCATATCGATTCAAACTTATATATGCTTCTCCTCTATTAGCAAAAGCTAAATATTCGTCACTGTAATTATCTATGACACGACTCCACAAACTCACACTATCTTTCCATACTAAAACCTGAGAATATGTCTGCCTACCAAAAAAAGAAAATGCTACCAATACTGCGATAAGAACAACTTTACCTACAATTTTGCTATGAGCTGTTTTCTTGATTGTTTCATAAATCAAATATCCTATAAATATACAAAATCCTAAACTAGGTAAATACATATATCTATCAGCGACTATTGTTCTGTCTACTTTATAATCAAATCTTAGAAGAAAAAATATTGATACTAAAAAATACGCCCAAGAAAAAACAAACCACTTATTCTTCCTAA
>JAVCCJ010000039.1 GCA_030765585.1 Candidatus Zapsychrus exili
ATTTAAAAGATATTCTAAAGAAGTTTGGATATAACCAAGAATTGTCTGAGACGCTAAAACAGGCTGTTAAGAATTTTGATAGAGAAAATAAAATATTTGATGAGATTACTCGTAATGCAAAACTGATTCGGAATAACGCATTTGAAAAAAAACCTGAACTTGTTGCTTCTTTTCAGTCTTTTAAACAGGTATTAGAGCAAAAGATTGTAAATAGGCGTTTGTATTCATTACAACTACTCTCTTCTTTCCACATGGCTTTTGCTCAAAATTCTTGCAATTTTTCAGTGCCAGGCTCAGGAAAGACGTCAATAGTTTATGGTGCGTATGCTTATCTAAATAGTTTGCCAGAAGACGACCCCAGATATGTTGAAAAACTACTTGTGATAGGCCCATTATCCTCTTTTGCTCCTTGGGAAAACGAATATGAGGATTGTTTTGGCAAAAGAGCTAACTCTTTCAGGATGTCTGGCGACGATATAAATACAAAAAAAATAAAACATCAGCATTTGTATTCTTCTAATCCGGCCGAAGTTACTCTAATTTCCCACGGCGGAGTCAATATTTTCAAAAAGGACATTGTGGATTTTTTAGAAAGACATAAGACCATGCTTGTTGTAGACGAAGCCCATAGGATTAAGAACCCAGATGGTGTTTGGGGAAGAAGTATCACAGAAATATCAAAAGCAGCTGTTGCTAGGGTCGTTTTAACAGGAACTCCTGTCCCCAATGGCTATCAGGACATTTATAATCTTTATAAATTCATATATCCTTTTAAATTTAAGGATATATTGGGCTTTCATTTCCAGAACCTACAAGATTTGACGAAAGATGATAGTCAAAATAATTCAAATGTTGATAGGCTCAAGGAAAACATATCTCCTTTTTTTATTAGAATAAAAAAATCAGACTTAAATTTGCCACCGATAGTAGAAAAGACGATACCAGTTAATATGGATACATGCCAAAGAGAAATTTACGATTTTATCGAGTCGAAGTATGTTGAAGACTTCAAAAAGAATTCTTCAGGAACAATAAAAGACATCTTAAATAGAGCAAAACTTATTCGACTAAGACAGGCTTCGACCAATCCAGCCTTGCTGTTTAAGCCACTAAAAGACTCGATTGATATCTCGGATGTTAATTCGAATATAGCTAATAATATTGATGAGTATATTAGCGACTCAAGCTTTTTTGATAAAATAACTAAATATCCTAATGTTGAGACACCTCAGAAGTTTAAAGAAGTCCTGAATATTTTAAACTCAAGAATATTTCCGAATGGAGGCAAGGTCATTATTTGGACGATTTTTGTTCAAAATGCTAAAGAACTTAAGGATTATTTAAACAAGAATAGGATTGCGTCGCGGCTGTTAATTGGCGAAATTGAAACAGAAGAAAGAGAGGCGACAATAGCAAAGTTTAACAAAGTTGATGATGAAGAATTTAAAGTAATAATAGCAAACCCATTCTCTGTAGGCGAATCGATTTCTCTACACAGAGGTTGCCATAATGCCATCTATCTAGAAAGAGATTATAGTTGCACGAATTTCTTGCAGTCTAAAGATAGGATTCATAGGGTAGGTCTTAAAGAAGGTCAACTAACAAATTATTTCTATCTTATTTCGAAAGATTCAATAGATGAGGTTATTGAAGATAGGCTTCAAATAAAAATTGCAAGAATGGAAAATATTATTAATGATGATATTCCTCTATTCGGGATTGTTGACAATAATGATGAAACAGATTTAATAAAGGGACTGATTGATGCCTATGCTCGTAGATCTTAGTAAGTATGATAATTTAGGTTCTCCAAACATATTCTTTGCATTGTTGAGCCAAATAAATAATTCAGATTCAACTTGGACTTTCGATGATGCTTCGGCTTTTTTCTACAATAAAATGATTGATGGCAGGCTGGTCTTTGATGGTTGCATTAATTTCGCCTTAAGCATAGACATGCTGGTTTTAGAAGACAATAATATTAAAATTGAAGAAGAGTTTAGACAGAACTTGAAATCCAAAGAAGAGCTAACAGATAAAATTATCCAACGTCTTTTTCAAGTTTTAAAACAAGACGATTTATTTTATCACATCTTTAGTTCTAAAAACCTTTCTTATGATGCCGTTTATAAAACCATTAAACTGGGAAATTTAGCTTTCGGTTCTAAGTTTGCTGGATTTAAACAGTTGCTTCTTGCTTTTGAGGTTATTAAAAATCATCCGATAGTTGAATTTGATAGTTTTATTGTTAACCCTAGTTATAAGGGCTTACTTGATAGGGATATCCTTCCTCAAGTTAGAAAAATGAAATTAAGCGTTGAAGACTTTGACTTTTTAATGGAGAAAAAACGGCTATACGGTGAAGAAGCGGAGCGATTTGTCCTAGAATTTGAAAAAAAACGTTTAAACAACGAAAAAGAAGTTGAGTGGGTTGCAATGTATACTGTAAATGAAGGGTATGACATAGCTTCTTATGATTGTCTCTCGGACGATCACATTAATAGGTTTATTGAAGTGAAGTCATACGAAGGTGATGAACCTTATTTCTTTTGGACTAGAAATGAAGCCTTAATAGCTAAACAAAAAAAAAGCCACTATTGGCTTTATTTGATAAACAGAAAAAAAGTAAACGGGAAAAACTATCAACCGGAGATGTATCAAAATCCTATTGAAAGCATAATGGGTAACAACTTGTGGCACAAAGAACCAGAGACATGGCGTATATCAATTAAAAAAGCAGAAGAACCGGATAGAGATAAAAAGCTTGGTGTGATATAATCTTGTGCAGGAGGAAGTATAAATGTCTAAAATTGTTCATTGTGCGAACTCTACTATCACAGAGGCATGGGCTTATTGTTCAGGGCGTTCCAGCAGAAGTAGATAATAGTGAAAGTGGTGCTTTTACACATACGCTTGATAAAAAGTATAAAGATAATAAGAAAATTCCAGCAATAGTTGTTACTCAGCAGGCAAAAGATTTCCCAATGCCTGCATATTGGCACTCACAATTATCTATAAATTCAGACTCAAATCTAATACGTTTTGGGCATCAATATCTTAGTATACACTTTCTTAAAAAGAATGATTCAAAATATGACACATTTTCTGACACATTAGAGCCTGTAATTGTAGATACTTTGAATACCTGGGCAGACATTATTTCCGATAGAAGAGGCGTATTGCCTGTGAATATGATAGGATTTGGATACATAAATACTTTTGTTGATTTTGCTTTAGATGGATTTGATTTATCTAAATACTTTAGATACAGCTTTGGTGTGGATAATAGTGAAATAGAGGCATCTCTTTCTGCGGTTAAAACTTCATTCACTATATTAGAGAACAAAACCAGTATACCAATAATTCTAGAGATAGAAGTAGGTCCTAACCCTAAAAAACCAGGTTTTATGAAAGTTGTTACAAAGGTTATGGCTCAACGACTTAAAACTACACATATCCCACAAAAGGATACAAAAAAGATTATGGAAGAAATAAAAGGGATGAAAGATTTGGCTGCAGATACTTTCTTTGGATTCGTCACTGATGAGACTAAAAAAATTATGGAGGCCCAGTATGCTAAATAATATTTCGCATACTAAGAAACATCCAGCAGTAGTTTTTAAAGTAAACCCCAGAACTGAATTAGCTACTTATAAGGAGGTTTTCTCCTCAAGATATCAATATAAAACCGTGGACTTGAAGCCTGAAAATTATGATAAATGGAATATGTTCGATAGCCATTATTCTGCTTTGAGTATTTTTTTGCAAGTATATGAAGATTTTAGATTTGAATTGTCATACAGAAAAGCTCTTGGTGAGCTATTAAGTAACGAAGATGATATTACTTTGAAGTTTCTTAATAATAGCAG
>JAVCCJ010000049.1 GCA_030765585.1 Candidatus Zapsychrus exili
ATAAGTAGCTTTAAAAGTATATTTTATACTAAAGGAGTAAGTGTTATTAATTTTGTTTATGAGGAATCAAAAGTTAATTCTTGTAGTTTTTCTGCTGGGCTATTGCTTGGTTGGCGGAGGGTGCAATTTATTGTTAAGGATTGTAAATAAAGATATGGCTGAAGAAAAAGAAATCTTAGGCGGTAATTACGGCTTCAATCCTAAGGTTGAAGAGCTTCAGAAGGTACTAAAGAACCTTGGTTATGATGCTGGCTCAATTGATGGAAAGTTAGGTTTTAGGACTCGAAGCGCCGTAAAAGTGTTTCAGAAAGAGCATGATTTAGAAATGAGCGGTTATTTAAGCAGAAAAACTTGGGAAAAGGTGAAATTATTATATGAAGAGCTATTTTCTTTAAAAAAAGTTACTGTTTCACAGATACAGAAGGCATTGAATAATGCGGGTTTTAATCCTGGAGTTCTGGATAATAAACTAGGACCAAAGACCAAAAAAGCTATCAGAGACTTTCAAAAGTCAGAAGGGTTGCTTGTAGATGGAGAAGTTGGCCTTAAAACCTTGGAGAAGTTGAAAGAATACCTTTCAACGCGATAATTTATGAGTAATAAATATTTTTTTAGCAAAGTTTGCCCATATTTTAAAGATAATCAATGCGGCTCTGAATATCTTTCAGAGATAAAGTTGGGAGGCTTAATAGTTCCTCTTTGTGATACTAATGAGCATGAAAAATGTCCGATTTTTATCGAAAGCAGAAAGCGAGAAAAAGATAAAAAATAAACCGTTATGAAAAAAATAATAAAGGTATTAGTTGTTTTAGTTTTTCTGCTTTTTGTAACAAATACAGTCTCAATTGCCAGCTATCAAGTTTCGGCTAAAGCAGTTATTTTTTCAAACAGCACAAAAGTTAAACGATATTATGGAAAAAACGTTCACAAGCGAGTATCTCCCGCTAGTACTGTAAAGGTCATGACAGCTTTACTAGTGATGGAGCATCTTTCATTGAACAAGACTATAAGGATAAGTAAAAACGCAACTTACCCTGAACCTTCTAAAATTTTTCTTAAAAACGGAGAAAAATTTAAGGTAAAAGATCTTTTATATTCAATTTTATTAAAATCTGCAAATGATGCAAGTGTTGCTTTGGCTGAAGCAGTATCAGGATCTGAGGCAAAGTTTGTTAAATTAATGAACAAAAGAGCAAAGCAGCTAGGAGCAAAACATACGCGTTTTAGAAATTCAAATGGTTTGCCTTCAAAAAAAGGGAGTCAATACACAACTCCCTACGATATGTATTTAATTTTTCGGCAAGCGATGAAATACCCTTTTTTTCGCAAAGCCATAACAATGAAATATAAAACAATTTATTCAAAATCCGGAAGGAAAATTGCATTAAAAAGTCATAATAAAATATTGTTCAAAGATTGGAAGAGTAATATTTTCGGTAAAACAGGATGGACTAAAAAAGCACAACAATGTTTTGTCGGATATATACCTAAAGGACGAAGTAAAGATGTATGCATTATTGCTTTATTTGGAGCAACGAATCGATGGGAAGATATTAAATATATTGTTGAAAAATACGGGAAAATAGATCTATAAATAAAATGAGGATTAACTATGGCAAAAGAAGAGGGAATAGAAGTAATGGGAGTCGTAAAAGAAGCTTTAGCCAATGCGAAATTTCGTGTTGTTCTTGAAAACAATCATGAAGTGTTTGCTCACCCTTGTGGAAAAATGCGCAAGTTTTTCATAAGAATTCTACCAGGAGATAAGGTTACATTAGAACTATCTCCCTATGATTTAACCAAGGAAAGGATTACCTACAGACATAAATAATTTTATGTAAAAAACTCTTATGAATTTAAAAACTAAACAAAAAATCATTAAAAATAAAATAACCAAACACGACAGTTTTGAAGTTTGGCATGATTGGAAATGGCAATTAAAACATCAAATACGAGATATTCAGGGTGTTGAAGATTTATTGCACATCAAAATTGAAAAGAGTAAAAGGCAGCAGCTAGAACAAACGATAAAGAAATTTCCTTTATCAGTAACACCTTATTACTTATCGCTGATTGATGAGAATAATTTTGAAACAGACCCAGTTTTTATGCAATCTGTTCCATCAGTGAAAGAGCTTGATTCATCTAGTTGTGAAATGGCCGATCCTTTGCATGAAGATGGTGATTCGCCTGTCCCGGGAATAACTCATCGTTATCCAGATAGAGTTCTTTTTTTAGTAAGCAATATGTGCTCAATGTATTGTCGCCATTGTACAAGAAAAAGAAAAGTAGGGGATCAAGATTTTATTCCAAGCAAAAAACAAATAAAAAAAGGATTAACGTATATTAAAAATACGCCTCAGGTGCGGGATGTTTTACTTTCTGGTGGTGATCCTTTGATGTTGTCAGATGAGCATTTAGAATGGATTTTAAGTGAATTAAGAAAAATACCACATGTTGAAATAATTCGAATAGGTTCAAGAATGCCGGTTGTCTTGCCGTATCGAATTACTGATAAACTAGTATCTATATTAAGAAAATATCAGCCGTTATGGATAAACACACATTTTAATCACCCGAGAGAATTAACAAATTCTTCTCAAACCGCCTTATCTAAACTCGCAGATGCAGGTATCCCACTTGGAAATCAAACAGTATTATTGGCTGGTATTAATGATTGTCCGCGCATCATGAAAGCATTAGTGCACAGGTTAATGAAAAACAGAGTACGCCCATACTATTTATATCAATGCGATCATTCGGAAGGTCTTATGCCTTTCAGAACTCCTGTTGGTAAAGGCATTGAGATTATTGAAAATTTAGTAGGGCATACTTCGGGACTTGGAATCCCAACTTACGTTATTGATGCACCGGGAGGTGGAGGAAAAATACCTGTAATGCCGAATTATATTATTTCCTGGTCTACCAATAAGGTGATTTTGCGTAATTATGAAGGAACTATTTGTACTTACAAAGAACCAGATTCTTATGTACCTCAATTTTGTGACCGTGATTGTAAGAAATGTAATTTGCAGTTACAGCTTGATCCTGCGTTAGAAACAAGCCCTACAGGGATTATGAAATTGTTTTCTGATACCGATAAGACAATTTCTTTAGTTCCTGAAGGCACTGAAAGAGTAAGAAGAAGAAAAAATCACTAAATTATTATTTTATTTAATTGATTGGAATAACATGAAAAAAGTATTAATTGTTGGAAACTGGGCAATTGGAAAAAGTTAAACAGATTGAGGGGGAAGAATGAAAGTAGTATTTTTAGGTTTTCAGGCATGGGGTTGGGTAGCATTAAAAGGATTATTAGAATCAAAGCATCAAGTTGAATTAGTTCTGACTCATTCTCAGGATAGATGTGTTTACAAAGGTTCTTTTCTAGATAGATCAGTGCATCAATTAGCAGAATCACACAATATTCCTTTTATTGTATGTCAAACGGCAAATAAGGGGGAAATAATTGATAAAATAAAAGAGATTTCCCCTGATGTTATTGTTTCCTCTGATTGGGAAACTTGGATTTCACCCGAGGTTGCAGCGTTGGCGAATAAAGCAGCAATAAATATTCATGACGCCTTATTGCCTAAATATGCTGGTTTTTCTCCTGTGAATTGGGCGATAATCAACGGTGAAAAGAAAACAGGAGTTACGATTCATTATATAGAAGAGGAGTTTGATCAGGGAAAAATTATTGCTCAAGAAACAGTTTTTATTGAAGATAATGATACAGCAGCGGAAGTATTGAAGAAGATTTTAAATCAAATACCAGAGATTGTTTTAAAATCTTTAGACTTAATTGAAAGCGAAAAGGTAGAAGCTAAAAAACAAGAAGTTAATGACGCTTCTTTTTACCATAAGATTTCAAAAAAAGACTGTCAAATCAATTGGCATGATTCTTGTGATGATGTTTATAGTTTTATTCGTGCGCTATCTGACCCATTTTCTAATGCATATACTTATTTTAAAGGAAAAAAGCTAGAAATAAAGAAAGCTTCAAAAGCTAATACAGTATACTGTGGTATTCCCGGACGCTTAATCTGCCGACAAGAAGATGGTGTGATTGTATTATGTGGGAGAGTTGGTATTAATAAACCTCAAGGCATACTTTTGAAAGAAATTCAGGATCAAGATGGCAGAATCTGGAAAGCAAAAGAATATTTCCCAAAAATGGGTGATTATTTGGGTGATAAGTAAATAAATATAATTAATTATCAGTTTTTAAAGTTTTCAGTGAGGGTTAGCTTGTAACAGCGGTCAACATGGGGCATCCTTCGCCAAATCAGTTTCTAAATAAAGTTTTTGATTCGTTCTTTACTAGAAAATCAGGTGGGACAGGACTTGGATTAGCTGTTTGTAAGCAATTAATTGAACTTCATAGGAGGGGCTTCAAATCGATAGCCAAGAAGGAAAAGGAGCTACGATAACAGTAAAATTGCCAATTAAGTCTAAAAAGTAAAAATACGTTCATTCATTACATGTACAATATTCTAAAAGGAAGCTAATCGCTTCCTTTTTTTATTTGGTATTAAATCATTTTAATAAAACAAGTGGAATGAAGATGATGTTTTGAGGAGTGCGGCTATTAACTAATTTCTTAAATGTTCTATAATGTAAACAGGACAGAAGGGGTTCAA
This sequence comes from Candidatus Zapsychrus exili, assembly GCA_030765585.1. Taxonomy (GTDB): domain Bacteria; phylum Omnitrophota; class Gorgyraeia; order Zapsychrales; family Zapsychraceae; genus Zapsychrus; species Zapsychrus exili. The sequence goes on from JAVCCJ010000049.1 coordinate 4,644, forward strand.
AAAGGTTTGAAGGTTGGATTTTATAACTCTAGTTATGATTTTAATGGACTTCAAATTGGGATTATAAATGAAGCTGATTGGTTAAACGGAGTGCAAATAGGTCTTATTAATGTTCACAAGAA
>JAVCCJ010000075.1 GCA_030765585.1 Candidatus Zapsychrus exili
AATCTTAATATTTTGGCAAAGATTTCTTTATGCGTTGTTTTTGTGTTCCTTTTTTGTGGGTGCGATGTTTTATATGGCATTCTAGATAAAAGAGGTGCAGAAGAAAAAGAAATAGTAGGCGAGGTCAATCTTGTAGACATAAACTACAATATTGTCGAAATACAGATTTTGCTTAAATTGTACGGTTATGATCCTGGGACAATTGATGGGGTTTTAGGTCTTAAGACCAGAGACATGATAGCAAGGTTTCAAAAGGATAATGATCTTGAGCCAAGTAGATTTGTAGATAAAGATACATGGCAGAAGCTTGAGGTTTTTAAAGTTAATGGTTTTGTAGTTGATAGTAAATTAAATGTCAAACAAGTTCAGTCGGCTTTAAAGGCAGCTGGGTTTAATCCTGGCCGTATTGATGGCCGAAGCGGTTTTAAGACAGAAAGCGCTATAAGGCGCTTTCAAAAAACAAGTGGTTTAAAAGCTGACGGTAAAGTTGGCTATAAGACACTTAGTGCATTGTCAGAATTTTTTAAAGAAGATACTGAAGATTAATACTTTGTTATGTTAGTATATAAATAATGAAAAAGAATATATTTCTAGCGATACTATTTTTTCTTTTAGTAGTTACCCCTTGCTTATCAGGTCAGGTAAGCCTATCCACGTATTATCCATCTCCATCAGGCGCATACAGCAAGCTTATATTAGTTCCACAAGACAAAAAAAATACGAAAGAATGCGCGGTAGGAACACTTTATGTTGATAAAGAGGGTTTTTTAAACTTTTGCGAGGAGAATGGTGAAGAAAAAGGAGAATGGGGATCTATTAAATCATATGATTATTCAAAAAGTGAGACAGGATTTTGTATAGGAGAAAGCTGTATAAAATCATGGGAAAAAAGCTCCGGTACAAGCGTTATGTCTTTAGAGAGTCTTTGTATCCCAGATGGTAAAGGAGATTGTACTGCGCAAGAGCCAAAGGAATGTCCCGCAGATTGGATAGAGGCTGATTATAATATGAAAAGCGTTGGATCAAATAATGTCATAGCAAGGACATGTTATTCAGAGCAAGCATGTCGAGTTATGTATTTAGAAGGTTTGTGTGTTCCAGATGCGCATGGAGAGTGCACTGAAGATGGCCCTGCTCAATGTCCTTCTGGATGGAAGACTGCTGATTATAAAATTGCTAGATGGTATAACCTCGTAAGAACATGCTATAAGTGTACAAGTAACCTACCTTTAGAAGAGTAATTTTAGCCATAAAACTTACCTAAGCTGCATATATTCTTTTGCCTTCTTGAAATATGGACTTTTTAAGCGTATAATAGTTTAAATTATTAATATAAACATATTTAGTAGTATTAATATATAAACAGAATAAGGATTAGAGATGGATAAACTTGAGTTTAAGGCTGTTATTTTTGATTTAGATGGTGTTGTAACAAAAACCGCTATAGTTCATTGTGCTTCTTGGAAGGTTATGTTTGATGAATATATGCGAGAAAGAGAAGCAAGAGATAATGAGTCGTTTGTAGAATTTAGACATGAGCAAGATTATTTGGTTTATGTTGATGGCAAGCCTAGATATAAAGGAGTTCAGAGTTTCTTAGAATCTAGAAATATTAATATTGAGTTTGGCGACCCTTCCGATGATCCTTCCAAAGAAACAGTATGCGCTTTAGGAAACAGAAAAAACCTTAAATTTAGAGAAGTTTTAGAAAAAGATGGAGTTGAGGTATATCCTTCTACTATTGCTTTTATCAAAAAGCTTAAGGATAGAGGGTGCAGAATAGGTGTGGCATCATCAAGTAAAAATTGTCAATTTATTATGCAAGCAGCAAATATTGAAGATTTATTTGAAACTCGCGTTGATGGTGTTGTTTCAGCTAAATTAGGATTAAGCGGTAAACCAGATCCTGATATTTTTGTTAAAGCTTGCGAGAATTTAGGTATTGATACAAAAGATTCTATTGTTGTAGAAGATGCTGTATCAGGTGTTCAAGCAGGCGCAAAGGGTGGCTTTGGATTAGTTATTGGAATAGCGCGCGAGAACAATGAAGAAGAGTTAAAGAAAAATGGAGCTGATTTTGTGATAATTGATTTTGAAGGAATAACAATAGATATGATAGAACAAGAGCTGAAAGAAGCCAAATAGGAGACCTAGAATGAATACTTGGAAACTTACTTATAATAAGTTTAATCCTGAAGAAGAAAGTTTAAGAGAAGCTCTATGCACTTTGGGTAATGGCTACTTTGGAACAAGAGGTGCTGCTTCTGAATCTCAGGCAGGCAAGTTGCATTATCCAGGAACATATATAGCAGGTGTATATAATACTTTGCCAACAGATGTTTCAGGAAGAACAATTTATAATGAGGATTTTGTTAATTGTCCAAATTGGCTTTTTTTGAATTATCGTGTTGATGGTGGATCATGGTTCGATAGGTCAAAGACTAAAATACTTACATGGAAGGTAGAGCTTAATACGCGCAAAGGTATGCTTTCTCGTCGTATTCGCTGGCAAGATGAAAAAGGACGAACCACATTAATTGAGGAACATCGCATCGTTAGTATGGCGCAGCCGCATAATGGCGCACTAGTATGTACAATTACGCCAGAAAATTATAGTGGTAATGTTTCAATTAAAAGCGGAATTGATGGAAGCGTTATAAATGCTGGAGTTGAAAGATATAAACAACTTAATTCAAAACATCTTGAGCCTGTGTCTCATGGAAAGTTTGGAGAAGATGGAATATTTTTACAAACTCGCACCAATCAAACTGAAATTAAGATAACAGAGGCGTTAAGAACTCTTGTCTATAAAGGTCGAGATAGGATTAAGCCTGAAATGAAAGTTACTGTTACTCATGGTAGACAAAAAATTATTCAAGAATTTAATATAGCTGTAAAGAAAGGTGAGAAATATACAATTGAGAAATTAGTTAGCATTTATACATCTCGCGATCATGGTGTTGCAGATGATTGTGATATGGCACAAGAGTCAGTAAACCAGATAGATAATTTTGATAATTTGTATAAACCTCATCGTGCAAAATGGAAAGCTTTGTGGAAGAAGTTCGATATAATTATTGAAGGCGACGCCTTTACACAAATGGTTTTAAGATTACATGCATTTCATCTTCTTCAAGTTGCATCAACTTACAACGAAGACATAGATGCTGGTATGCCTGCAAGAGGACTTCATGGAGAGGCTTATCGTGGACATATTTTCTGGGATGAGCTTTATGTATTTCCATTCTATAATTTGCATGCTCCTGAAATCACGAGAGCGCTTTTGATGTATCGTTATAGACGCCTTGGAGCTGCAAAGGATTATGCAAAACAGAATGAATATAGGGGAGCTATGTTTCCTTGGCAAAGTGCGTCTGCAGGAGATGAGACGACACAGACAATACATCTTAACCCTATGTCTGGAACCTGGGGAGACGATTATAGCTGTTTGCAAAGACATGTTTCGATTGCAATTGCCTACAATGCATGGACGTATTATTACACAACAGGTGATAGAGGGTTTTTAGATCGTTATGGTGCAGAGATGATATTAGAAATAGCGCATTTTTGGTCGAGCGTAGCTACATTTAATAGTAAGACAAAACGCTATGAAATAGATGGTGTTATGGGGCCTGATGAATATCACGAAAAACTACCTGGCGATAAAAAGGGTGGGCTTAAGAATAATGCTTATACAAATGTTATGGCTACTTGGGTTATTGAAAAAGCATTATATATTTTAGAGAAAATGATAACGGATGAAGATAGAGACGCATTGCTTTTAAAAGTTGGAGTGTCTGAAGAAGAGCTTTCCAGATGGAATGATATAATTCATAAGATGACAGTAGTAATGAATAAGAAGGGAATAATACATCAATTCCAAGGCTATATGGATTTAGAAGAACTTGATTGGGATGATTATACGGAAAAGTATGAAAATATCAGACGAATGGATAGAATTTTAAAGGCCGAGGGCCTTTCTCCTGATGATTATAAGCTTGCAAAGCAGGCGGATGTTTTGATGTTGTTTTATACATTAAATATAAAAGAGTTAAAGGAAATTTTTAAGCGATTAGGGTATAAATTTAATATAGAAATAATGAGAAATAATTTTGATTATTATTTCAAAAGAACTTCGCATGGATCGACGCTGAGTTTGGTTGTTCACGCTTATGTGTCAGAGCTTTTAGGGTATAAGGATAAAAGCCAAGAGTATTTGTTGGGCGCTCTTGAAAGTGATGTTTATGATACGCAAGGAGGAACAACGCAAGAAGGAATTCATACAGGTGTTATGGGCAGTACATTAGATTTAGTTTTGCGAATATATGGAGGCTTATCAATATCAGAGGATCGTATTTGTATAAATCCTCAATTGCAAGAACATTGGAAGAGCATGAAATTTAGTGTTCGTTATAAACGTATTTGGTTTCATGTAAAAGTTTTTAAAGGCAAGGTAGACGTTTTAGCCGAAGTTCCAAGAGGAGTCTCCTTAAGTCCGTCTAAAGAAATTCCAATAGAAATAAAAAATAAGTCTTATACGTTAATTGCAGGAAAGACGACAACGGTTTCATTATAAATATTGATGGACGATTAGGAGAATATTATGGGTAAGAAACTTAAGAATATATTTTTATCTTCAATACATCAGAATGCTGGTAAGACAGCAATTTCTTTAGGGCTTTATAAAGCCCTAAAAGATAGAAAACAAAAGATAGCTTTTATAAAACCCGTTGGACAACAATTGGTTCATGTAGGAAAACTATCAATAGACAAAGATTCGTATTTAATAGGCGAGGTTTTTAAGTGTAGGAGAAAATTTAAAGATATGAGCCCTGTGACAATAGGTCCAGGGGATACACAAAAATATATTCTTAATCCAAATAAAGATAAGAATCGTCGTGCGATAGAAAAAGCTTTTAATTCTTTGATAAAAGATAAGACGGCTATTATTGTCGAGGGTACTGGTCATGCCGGAGTTGGAGCTGTAATAGATTATTCTAATGCTGATGTTGCAAGTCTGCTTGGTTCTAAAGTTATTATTATTAGCGAAGGTGGTATTGGTAAAAGCATAGATGAGATTATTCTCAATAAAGCATTGTTTGATTTAAAAGGAGTTGAAGTATTAGGAGTTATAATTAACAAGGTTTTGCCAGCAAAATATGACAAAATTAAGATGATACTTACTAAGGGTTTGGCAAGAAAAGGATTAAAGCTCCTAGGCTGCATACCTTTAGAACCACTTCTTAGCTGTCCTACAATTGAGCAAATATCAAAAAAATTAAATTTGAAACTATTGTATGATAAAGCTGATATAACCAAGCGTGTAAAGAATACAATGGTTGCTGCAATGGAACCGCATAATATGATTAACTATCTTGAAGACGGGACACTTGTTATAACTTCGGGCGACAGAGTTGATAATATTTTGTTAGCCGTTAGTTCTCATTTAATGAGCGGAGGTACTGGATTTCATATCCCAGGTATTATTTTAACAGGAGGGCTGATACCTAGCTCTCAAATAGTTGATTTACTTAAACAAAGTCAGATACCGGTTCTTATCACGGAAGATGATACATATACGGTTGCTGCTAATTTGGAACATTTAATTTGTAAGATACAAAAAGAAGACAAGGACAAAATTAGAGAAGTGACACGTTTAGTTAAGAAGTATGTTGATGTAAAAGCAATTTTAGATAGCTTCTAAAATAAGTTTAAAATATTATGCCTACTAAAATATCTAAGACTAAAAAAACAAGCATAAGCCAAGCGCAAGAGCTTGTTATCTTAAGAGAAATTGTTGAGATTACAAATTCTAAGTTTGATTTGGAGTCTATTCTTGATCAAGTGGTTAAGATTGTAAATAATACGATGAAGTCAGATTCTGTATTTGTTTATTTGTTTGATGAACAGTATAAAGAATTTGTTTTGATGGCATCAAAAACACAGCATAAAAAAGAGTTGGGTAAAGTATCTTTGAAAATGGGAGAAGGCATTACGGGTTGGGTTGCTCGCAAGAACGAATCAGTTGCGATTAGCAAAAATGCATACAAAGATAAGCGTTTTAAGAGTTTTGATGTTCTTCCGGAAGATAGATATGAGGCTTTTCTTTCTGTCCCGATTATATATAAAGCAAAATCTATCGGCGTTGTTAATATTCAACATAAAAAATCTCATGAATATACAAAGGCTACAGTTGATCTAATATCTCTTGTTGCAAAACAGATGGGTGGTGTTATTGATAATGCTAGACTTTATGAAGAGACAAAAAAGAAGGCTTTACAGTTTGATAGCTTAGTTAAGGTAAGCTATTCAATTACATCAGAGGCATACTTAGAGGAAATTCTAAGTTTAATTGTTGTCGTTACCGCCGAGATGTTAAATTCTAAAATATGCTCCATTATGCTCTTAGATAAAAAAGGAAAAGACTTAGCTATAAAAGCAACGCAATTTTTAAGTAAGAATTATACAAAGAAGCCGAATGTTAAATTAGATTCAAGTATAAGCGGAGAGGTTTTTAAGACAAAGAGTCCCATATCTATTTATGACGTTCGAGAAGAGAAAAAATATGGTTATCGTAATATAGCTGTTAAAGAAAGTTTAACGTCAATGCTGTCTGTTCCTATGGTTGTAAAAGATAAGGCAATTGGTATTGTTAATGTTTACACAAAGAAACCACATGTCTTTACAAAAGAAGAAATTGATATATTGCAGATGGTAGCTAATCAAGCAGCGGTTGCAGTTGAAAATACAAAGCTTATGGAAGAAACTTTAAAGGCGAAGGAAGCCTTGGAAACTAGAAAGATTGTTGAGCGCGCAAAAGGGGTATTGATGAAAATAAGCGGCTTAAACGAACAAGAAGCATATAAATTGATTCATAAAAAAAGTATGGATTCTTGCAAAACAATGAAAGATGTTGCCGAATCTATACTTCTTATGGAAGAGTTTCGTAAGAAATAAAAAAAGGGTGAAAATATGTTTATTAAGATATTAGGTTGGATTTGGTTGATAATGGGAATAACTTTCTTAATAAAACCAGAATGGTGTAAATCATATCTCCAGAATAAGGGTATAAAGAAAATAAAAAAGGTTTTAATGGGGATAACTATTGTTATAAGCATTTGGCTTATAACTGCAAGTTTTCAATTTTCGGGCATTACTTCAAAGGTTTTGATAGTTTTGGGAATTATTGGAGTAATTAAAGCATTTATGTTTTTGCGAGGCACAATAGCTGATAAAATGATTAAATTTTTTGCTGACGAACCTCTTTCTTTCTTTAGAATTGCAGCGTGTGGACATATTATACTTGCTCTAGTTATAATTTTTATAAAATAATTTTTTGACCCCGTGTATTAAAAAACATTTGACAAATAATTTATTTTATTGTATATTTTAGACAGTTGGGCAAAGAAGTCCTTTTTAAAAACAAAGATGTTTTTGAAAAGGTTTTTTTTATTTTTATTATTCAATTGTTTGTCTTTTGACGGATTAAACAATTGGTTAGAGACGATGACGTCCTCTTTTAAGGTATAATTCCTTTAAAGAGGATTTTTTTATTTAGCACAGAAGCTAAATAAACTGGACAAAGCAGTCCTTCTTACAAGCTTGACATAAAAGCTTGAGTGGAGGACTTTTTTGTAGATGAGTAAGCGGCTCCTAAGTTAACGAAGATAAGGTTCTTATGATTTAAAAAATAATCACAAGGAACCTTTGCTTTTCTGAAAAAGTTGAAAGGCAACAAAGGTTTCTGGGGCTTAAAAGAGTAATTATGGGGTAAATAAGTTTTTATTGAATAAAAGCCCAAGTTGCTATAATATTAATAATTATATTAAGATTATAAACTATTAAGTTTAGGGAGAGCAATATGAAAGAAAAAGAAGATGAGATAAAATCAGTTCCAGATTATTATGGAGAAAATGTATTTAGTTTAAAGACTATGCGTAATTATCTCTCAGACAAGGCGTATAAAACTTTAAGCGCCACTATAAGAGAGGGTGGAGATTTAGATCCTAAGATTGCAGATGAAGTGGCTGACGCAATGAAAACTTGGGCTGTATCTAAAGGGGCCACACATTTTACTCATTGGTTTCAACCCTTAACTGGTACGACAGCAGAAAAACATGACTCTTTTATTTCTCCAGATGGAGAAGGTGGAGTTATGTTGAAGTTTTCTGGTAGAGAACTTATACAGGGTGAGCCGGATGCATCAAGTTTTCCTTCAGGAGGTTTAAGACCTACTTTTGAAGCTCGTGGATATACAGGATGGGATCCAACTTCGCCTGCTTTTATTAAGGAGGGACCGAAATGTTCTACGCTTTGCATCCCGACATACTTTGTTGGTTGGAGAGGCGAAGCTTTAGACAAGAAGACTCCATTATTGCGTTCTATGAAAGTTCTTTCTAGGGAAGTTTGTAGATTGGGAAAGTTGTTTGGTATTAAATCAGAAGGAAAACAAGCTTATGCAACATTAGGTGGAGAACAAGAGTATTTTTTAATTGATAGAGATTATTATTACCAAAGGATAGATCTTATACAAACAGGTCGCACATTGTTTGGTAAAGAGCCTGCAAAACATCAGCAAATGTCTGATCATTATTTTGGGGCTATAAAGAGTAGAATAATGGGTTTTATGGAAGACCTAGATAGAGAAATGTGGAGATTAGGTGCTCCTATTAGAACCCGCCATAATGAAGTTGCGCCTGCTCAGTTTGAAGTAGCTCCTGTTTTTGAAAGTTTAAATTTAGCAGTTGATCATAATATGCTTTGTATGGAAGTATTGCAAAAAGTTGCTGAGAAGCACGGACTTGTTTGTCTTCTTCATGAAAAGCCATTTGCAGGCGTAAATGGTTCAGGAAAGCATAATAATTGGTCAGTTGTTGGTCCAGATGGGAAGAACTGGTTATCACCTGGAGATAATCCGCATGAGAACGCAAAGTTTTTAATTATGATTTGCGCTGTTATAAAAGCGGTTGATTCGTATGCTGAACTTCTTCGTGCATCTATTGCCTCAGCAGGTAACGATCACAGGCTTGGTTCTCATGAAGCACCACCAGCTATTATTTCAATTTTCTTAGGAGATCAGTTAAATGATATTATTGAGCAAATTGAAAAAGGTGGGGCAAAGAGTTCGAAGAAAAGTGGAGAGCTTAAGATAGGTGTAGATGTTTTGCCTGATCTTCCTAAAGATGCAACTGATAGAAATAGAACTTCTCCTTTTGCTTTTACAGGAGCAAAGTTTGAATTTCGTGCAGTTGGTTCAAATGCGTCCTTAGCTGGTCCAAATATTGTATTAAATACAATTGTGGCTGAGGCTCTTGATGAGATTTGTGCTGAACTTGAAAAAGCTTCGAAGAAAGAATTCAATGTAGCAGTACATAAGTTATTACAAAAAATAATTAAGAAACATAAAAGAGTAATATTCAATGGTGATAATTATACTGATGCTTGGGCGAAAGAAGCGAAATCAAGAGGTTTACCAAATCTTAAGACAACGCCAGAAGCTTTAGAAGCTTTAAAGGATTCTAAAGTTCTTAGTCTTTTTGAAAAGCATGCTGTTTTAACTAAAACAGAGCTCATGTCTCGTTATGAAGTTTATAAAGAGGTATATGACACAACTATTGATTATGAAGCAAAACTTGCTGCTGATATGGTTAAGACAAGCATACTTCCTGTCGCTATTAATTATCAGGAAGAACTTGCTAACGCGATAGGATCAGTTGAAGCTACTAATAAAGTAAAATCAACGTCTTCTCGTAAACTTCTTCGCAAGATAACAAGTTTAGTTGAAGAAGCTATAGAGCGTGTTCATAAATTAGATACAGCTATAGAAAAAGGAGCATCGCTTAAGTCGAAAGCAGCTATGGTTGATTTAAGAAAAACAATTGATGCTCTTGAAGGTTTAGTGCCAGCCGATATGTGGCCACTTCCTTCATATGCAGAGATGTTGTTTATATTATAAAAACAGTATTTATCTTTTAGCGGGTGGTGGTTTAAGCTGCCCGCTAAATATTATTCGTCAATCAATATTAAAATATGAGAGTCGCTTTAGCACAAATTAATCCAACAGTCGGAGATTTATCTGGCAATAAGCAAAAGGTCATTAGTTTTATAAAAAAAGCTAAGAGCTTTGATGCAGATATTGTTGTGTTTCCTGAGCTTGTGATATCTGGATATCCGCCGCAGGATCTTATGTATAAAGAACATTTTATTAAGAATAATATTAAGACTCTTAATTCGATAGTTAAAGGCATCAAGGGCATCACAGCCATAGTTGGTTTTGTTGATACTGACAGACAAAAAAATATTTATAATGCTGCAGCTGTTATATCTGACGGGAAATTAAAAGGAGTTTATCATAAGCAAGAGCTTCCTAATTATGGTGTATTCGATGAGAAAAGATATTTTAAAAAAGGTGGAAAGGCTAAAAGTTTTTCTTTAAAAGGCGTAAAATTTGGATTAAGTATTTGTGAAGACATTTGGATTGATAATGGGCCATGTAAGCTTCAAGCGAAATCAGGTGCAAAAGTTATTTTCAATATATCAAGTTCTCCTTATGACCTTGGCAAGTTAAAAGAAAGGGAAAGCCTTTTAAAGAAACGCGCTAAGGAAACTAGAACGTTTATTTGTTATACGAATTTAGTTGGTGGACAGGATGAACTTGTTTTTGATGGAGGAAGCATTATTGTTGATCCTGGCGGTAACATTGTCGCATCTGGAAAGTTATTTGAAGAAGATTTAGTTGTCTATGATTTGCCATTGTTAGATGTAAAAAAGAAAAAAGATTTATGCTCATCAAATACAAAACATTTATTTAAGAAGATTAATAAAACAGAACGTATTTACAAGGCATTGGTTTTAGGGACTAGGGATTATATAAAAAAGAATGGTTTTGAAAAGGTTGTTATTGGGCTAAGTGGAGGAATAGATTCAGCTCTTGTTGCTACAATAGCAGCTGATGCAATAGGGAGCGCAAATGTTATTGGAATTTCAATGCCATCGAGATATACGTCAAAATCTACAAAATCTGATGCTAGTAAGTTTGCTAAGAATCTTGGAATTGATTTTAAAGAGATAGCGATCGAAGATACATTTAAAGTGTATTTGAAGACTTTAGCTTGTGATTTTAAAGGCAAGAAATCGGATATTACTGAGGAGAATATTCAGGCTCGTATTCGTGGCAATATATTGATGGCGCTATCTAATAAGTTCGGGTGGATAGTTTTAACAACAGGTAACAAAAGCGAGACTGCTGTTGGATATTGCACATTGTATGGAGATATGTCTGGAGGTTTTGCTGTAATTAAAGATTTGCTTAAAACAAAAGTATATGAATTGGCAAAAATGAGAAATGCAATAGTAGGTACAGATATCATTCTTAAGTCAATTATAGAGCGTGCGCCAACAGCTGAATTGAGGAATAATCAGAAAGATCAAGATACTTTGCCGCCTTATGATGTTTTAGATGATATATTAGTTGAATATATAGAAAAGCATAAATCAGTTTTGCAAATTACAAAGAATAAATATAGTAGATCGATGGTTGAGGACGTTATAAGCAAAGTAGATAGAAGCGAGTATAAGAGAAGGCAGGCTCCACCTGGAATTAAAATAACGCAGCGCTCATTTGACAAAGATTGGCGACTTCCTATTACAAATAAATATAAAGGATTTTAGAAGTAAGGTAAGAGGTAAAGGGTGAAAGGCAAAAGTATTGTCATTCCGGTTTTTTGCTTGCAAAAAGACCGGAATTTCCTTAATAAAAATATTAGACTCCTACTCGTAAAGGGACGTGGTCCCAACGGGATTTTACGTGCCTTTGTAGGAATGATAGCAAAGAAAATAAAATGAACATGTATCCAAAAAAACAAGGACTTTATGATCCAGCTTTTGAGCATGACGCTTGTGGAGTTGGACTTGTAACCAATATTGATGGCAAGAAATCGAATGATATCGTCTTAAAAGGAATAGAGGTTTTAAATAATTTGCTTCATCGTGGTGCATTGGCAGGAGACGAGAAAACGGGTGATGGGGCTGGCATTCTTGTGCAAATTCCAGATGCTTTTTTAAGGCGCGAGTGCGGTTCTCTTGGGATTACTTTACCTCCATTAGAGAATTATGGTGTGGGTATGATATTTCTTCCTCAAGATAAGAAAGAAAGAAACAAATGCAAAAAGCTTATTGAACAGGTTATTTCAGAGGAAGGATTGTTTTGTTTAGGATGGCGCGATGTACCTGCTGATTCAACAGATCTTGGTCAAAAAGCAAAACAGGAGCAGCCTTTTATTGCGCAATGTTTTATTGATGGTAAAACTTTTGTTGATATTGATTTAGAAAGAAAACTATATGTCATTAGGAAGGTAATTGAAAATCGAGTTAAAGATTCTATAAAGGACCAAGATAGTTTTTATGTTGTAAGTTTATCGTCGAGAACTATTATCTATAAAGGACTTTTGACCGGGTCGCAGATGATAAGTTTTTATAAAGATTTAAATGATAAAGAATTTGTTAGCGCTCTAGCTGTTATACATCAACGTTATAGTACAAACACCTTTCCCTCTTGGAAACTTGCTCAGCCATTTAGATATCTTGCCCATAACGGTGAAATAAATACGTTACGAGGTAACATAAATCAGATGAAGTCGCGAGAAAAATTGTTAAAATCTGATATTTTTGGAGATGACATAAAAAAACTTTTACCCGTTATTGATATATCTGGTAGCGATTCTGCATGTTTAGATAATATGCTAGAACTTTTGGTTGCTTGTGGTAGAGATTTGTCTCATGCGATGATGATGCTTATCCCACAGGCCTGGGGATTAAAATATCCAATTGGTCCTGATTTACGAGGTTTTTATGAGTATCATGCTGGGCTGATGGAGCCATGGGATGGTCCTGCTGCTATTGCATTTACTAATGGAAAACAACTTGGAGCTTTATTGGATCGAAACGGTTTAAGACCAGCTCGATATACAATAACAAAAGATGGTTTTATGGTTCTCGCGTCAGAGGCTGGTGTTTTAGAGTTCAAGCCAGAGGATATAGTTGAAAAAGGAACGCTAAAGCCAGGAGAGATTATTTTAGTAGACTTAGATAAAAAACGTTTAATTAAAAATGGCGAAATTAAAACGTTTTATTCTAGGAGACATCCTTATCGTCGTTGGGTCCAAGAAAATAAATTTGAGCTTAGAGGGCTTTTTAAAGATGTAGACCCTATGTCGGCTGATTTTCAAAGTTTGCTAAAGCGCCAATCGCTTTTTGGATATACGCGAGAAGATTTAAAAATGATTATAAATCCTATGGCGGCACGAGGCTATGAGCCAGTAGGTTCTATGGGAACTGATACTCCTCTTGCAATCTTTTCAGAGAAGCCACAGTTGCTTTATAATTATTTTAAGCAACTTTTTGCGCAGATCACTAATCCTGCGATTGATCCAATAAGAGAAGAATTGGTTATGTCGCTTATGACTTTTTTAGGGAACGTAGGCAACATACTCACTGAAATTCCTCAGCATGCTAAGTTGATTAAATTTAGACATCCTATTCTTTCTAATAATGATTTAGATAGAGTGTGTTCTCTTAAAATGAAAGAATTTTGTACTACTACTTTGAAAATGTGTTTTGAGTATGAAGGTTCTGGCAATGATTTAGAGAAAGCTTTGCAGAAATTATGTAATGATGCCGAAGCGTCGGTTGTTAAAGGCTGTTCTATTATTATTTTAAGCGATAGAGACTTAGAAGAAGGTATGACGCCAATTCCAGCATTGCTCGCTGTATCAGCTGTTAATCAACATCTTGTAAGAAAGAGTATGAAAACAGTTGTTGGTATTGTTGTTGAAACTGGCGAGGCGCGTGAAGTACAACATATGGCGCTTTTGTTAGGTTTTGGAGCAGCTGCAGTGAATCCTTATCTTGCGCTTGAGACAGTAGCTAATATGTCTGCTCGAAAAATGTTTGATCAAGATGTTGGCATTGCAAAAGCTTTAGAAAATTATATTAATTCTTTGCGTAAGGGTCTTTTAAAGGTTTTGTCTAAGATGGGAATTTCAACCTTAAGAAGTTATAGAGGGGCTCAAATATTTGAAGTAATAGGAATTAGTTCAGATGTTATTGATCAATATTTTACTGGAACGTCCTCTAGGATTGGTGGTATTGGGTTAGATGAAATAGCTAAAGAAGCTAACGCACGTTATAAAAGAGCATATTGTCAGTCGCCGAATGAAGATAAAGTTTTGACTGAAGGTGGTCATTACAGATCTAGGAAAGATGGAGAGAGACATTTGTGGACCGCCGAGTCTGTTAGTAAATTACAGTTTGCTGCTAAATCTAATAATTATAAGATTTATAAAGAATATACTTCTTTAATTGATGATCAGTCAAAAAATACTAGCACTATTAGAGGAATGTTTAAGTTCAAAAAGACAAAGCCTATTTCTATAGATGAAGTTGAGCCTGTTTCTTCTATAGTTAAGCGTTTTGCAACATCTGCGATGTCTTTTGGATCAGTTAGTCGGGAAATTCATGAAACTTTAGCAATTGCAATGAATAGACTTGGCGCGATGAGCAATAGCGGTGAAGGAGGAGAAGACCCAGAAAGATATAAGTTGATGCCTAACGGTGATAATAAATCAAGCGCTGTTAAGCAAGTTGCAAGTGGACGTTTTGGAGTAACTACTGAATATCTTACTAATGCTCGAGAAATTCAGATTAAAATAGCGCAAGGAGCAAAACCTGGAGAAGGCGGTCAGCTTCCTGGTCATAAAGTTAATGAAGAAATAGCAAGAGTTCGTCATTCAACTCCAGGAGTAACATTAATTTCACCACCACCACATCATGATATTTATTCTATAGAAGATATTAAGCAGCTTATTTTTGATTTGAGAAATGTTAATCCTCAGGCTCGTGTATCAGTTAAACTTGTTTCAGAAGCGGGAATTGGAACAATTGCAGCCGGTGTTGCTAAAGCAAAAGCTGATATGGTTTTAATTAGCGGATACGATGGAGGGACAGGAGCATCTCCTTTATCATCTTTAAAACATGCAGGTGCTCCATGGGAATTAGGTCTTGCCGAAACTCAACAGACTCTTGTTTTAAATGCTCTTAGAAGCAGCATACGTATTCAATCTGATGGGCAAATGAAAACAGGACGAGATATTATTATCGCTGCTTTGCTTGGAGCTGAGGAGTTTGGTTTTGCGACAGTTCCTCTAGTTGTTTGTGGTTGTATTATGATGCGCAAGTGTCATTTAAATACATGTCCTATTGGAATTGCAACTCAAGATCCTGAGCTACGTAAACGATTTGTCGGTAAACCTGAACATGTGGTTAATTTCTTTAACATGATAGCAGGGGAAATAAGAGAGTATATGGCAGAGCTTGGTATTAAGAAAATGGATGACATGATTGGTAGAAGTGATCTTTTAGAAATGAATGATGCTATTGATTTCTGGAAGTCAAAAGGATTGGATTTGTCTAATATTCTTGCGCGCCCCTATGACGGGAAAGACGTTGCAATGAGATGTTTTAAGGGGCAGAAACATAATATGGAAAAGCTGCTAGATGTTGAGCTTATTGATAAGGCCAAAGAAGCGTTAGAATCTAAAAAACCTGTAAAGATTGATTTGCCTATAAAAAATACAAATTTAACTACAGGAGCGATGTTATCAGGAGAGATTACAAAACGTTATGGTCGCGAAGGCCTTTGTGAAGATACGATTGTGTGCGCATTCAAAGGGTCTGCTGGTCAGAGTTTTGGAGCTTTTGCTACTTATGGACTAACTCTTGTACTTGAAGGTGAAGCTAATGATTATTTAGGAAAAGGTATGTGTGGAGGTAAAATTATTGTAAAGCTGCCGAAAGGCTCAACGCTTGATGCGTCTAAAAATACTATTTGCGGAAATGTTCTTTTGTATGGAGCAACTTTCGGAGAGGTCTACATTAATGGTTTAGTTGGAGAACGTTTTGCTATAAGAAACAGTGGAGTTAATGTTGTAGTGGAGGGCGCTGGAGATCATAGCTGTGAATATATGACAGGAGGACGTGTTGTTATTTTAGGTGATACTGGGGTAAATTTTGCTGCAGGTATGAGCGGAGGTATAGCCTATGTTTATGACCCTAATAGCAAGTTTGATGGAAGATGTAACCTTGATATGGTTGATTTAGAAATTGTTTCCGAAGACGAGGATATTGTTGAGCTTCGTACTATGATAGAAAAACATTTTCAGAATACAGGCAGTTTAAAGGCTCGTGATATATTGGATAATTGGGAAAGTTGTTTGCCTTCGTTTGTTAAGGTTTTTCCTATGGAATATCGTAAAGTTTTAGGAAAAATGACTAAAGAAGACGAGAACACAGAAAGAAAAGAAGTTTTATTTAAATAAGATCAAAGGTAGGGGTAAATAAGAAAAGATGGGCGATATAAAAGGTTTCATGAAATATGAAAGACAGGATTTACAAAAAGAGCCTGTTGAGGTGCGCTTAAAACATTGGAAAGAGTTTACAAAAGATCTTTCTGAAGAAGAGCTAAAAAATCAAAGTGCTCGCTGCATGGATTGTGGCATACCTTTTTGTCATTGGAAATGTCCTGTTACGAACATCATTCCAGATTTTAATGATTTTGTTTATCAGGGAAGATGGAAAGAGGCTGTTAAGCGATTGCTTGAAACAAACAATTTTCCTGAGTTTACAGGTAGGGTTTGTCCTGCGCCTTGCGAGAATTCCTGTGTTTTAGCTATAAACCAGCCGGCTGTTACAATAAAAAATATTGAGCTCGCAATTATTGAGAAGGCATATCGAGAGGGATGGATTAAACCAAATCCTCCAAAAGCACTTAGCGGCAAGAAAGTGTCAGTTGTTGGCTCTGGTCCTGCTGGGCTTGCCTGTGCTGATCAGCTTAGGAAATTTGGGCATAAGGTTACTGTTTATGAAAAAAATGAAGATGTTGGCGGGATTTTAACTTTGGGTATACCTGATTATAAGCTAGAAAAACGAGTGGTTGAAAGACGGATAGAGCTTATGTGTCAAGAAGGAGTTGTTTTTAGAACAGGAGCTCATGTAGGTGTTGATATTAAACTAGAGTATCTTCGAAAGAGAGATGATGCTGTAGTTTTGACAGGTGGAGCAGAAAATGCAAGAGGATTAAATGTTCAAGGAAAAGAGCTTAAAGGAATATATCAGGCGATGGAATATCTTACTCAGCAAAATAGGGTGAATAAAGGAAATAAGATAGACGCAAAGACTCACATTGTTGCAAAAGGAAAAGATGTTATTGTTTTAGGCGGTGGAGACACTGGTTCTGATTGTGTGGGTACGGCTAATAGGCAGGGGGCAAAGTCTGTTAAACAATTTGAAATTATGCCTAAGCCTCCAGAGACAAGAGCGGATGATAATCCTTGGCCAGAGTGGGCAAATATATATAGAGAAAGCACATCTCATCAAGAAGGCGTTGAACAAGAATATTGCGTTATGACAAAAGCTTTAACTGGAGACAATGGAAAGCTTAAGAAACTTCATGCAGTGCGTTTAGAGTATGGCGAAAAAGATCCAGAAACTGGACGTCGCGGTTTTAAAGAAATACCAGGTTCAGAGTTTGAGGTTGATTGTGATTTAGTATTTCTTGCGATGGGATTTTTAGGACCAGTTAAAGATGGTATGATAGAAGAGTTGGGATTAGAACTAACAGAACGTGGTAATGTAAGAACAGATGATGATTATAAAACGAGCGTAGAAGGTATTTTTTCTGCTGGAGATATGCGAACAGGACAATCTTTAGTTGTCAAAGCCATTGATGAAGGACGATCCGCGGCAGAGAGTGTTAATAATTGGCTAATGAAATAAGAAGCAGGGAATGAAAGCAATAAATATAATACAAAACAATCCATTTTAAGAGGAAAAATATGAAAGTATATTTAGCAGGTTTTAATGTTGATACAGCTGTTCTAGAAGAATTACAAAAAAAGGCAGAGCCTAGAGAAGATGTCACACCCGAAGTTATATCTGCTGCATATGCCAGAATAAGTAGAGATCCGAGAAAAATTAACGAGATAAGAGAGGCTGCTCGAGGAGAAGTTGAGCGTTCGCGCAAGTCTAACTCAACAATCATATTTAAAATGGGGCATCATTCAGTTGCTGAGCATGCTGTTTTTAATTTGGATGTGATAGGTCTTTCAAGATTTTGCATGGAAGATTTAGAAAAATTTCGCCTATGTTCTTATACAGAAAAGTCTCAAAGATATATAACCCTTGATAATGATTATGTTGTGCCGAAAGAAATAAAAGACACAAATTTAGAGAGTAAATTTGTCGATATGATTCAAAAACAAAATGAGGCATATTTTGTTCTTTTTGAAAAATTGAAGAAACATGTTTTTGAAAAACATTCTGATTTAGCTCTTGATTCAAAGAATCATAGTTTACTAGAGGGATGGGCAAAAGAAGACGCTAGATATATTACGGCTTTGGCAACTGAATCTCAAGTAGGATTAACGGTTAATGCTCGTAATTTTGAGCTTATGTTAAGAAGATTTGCGTCACATCCGCTAGCAGAGGTTAAGCAGCTTGGTCGACAACTGTATGAGAAAATAGAAAAGGTTGCTCCATCAATTGTACTTTTTCATCAAGAAAATGATCGAGATAGTAAAACTTTTTCTGATTTAAAAGAAGTTGCAAATAAAATAATAAATGATTCTGGTGAATCTACAAAACAATCAAAAGAGGTTGAGTTAGTTGAATATACAAAAGAAGGCGATCTCATTGTTGCAGCATCTTTGTTGCATGTTTCAACTAAACAGCCGTATGAAAAATGTAAGGACATCGTAAGAAATCTTTCTAGGGAAGAATTAGAAAAAATATTTAAAACAGCATGGGGGAATATGCAATTTTATGATTCTATGCTTCGCGAGTTTGAATATGTGAACCTTACCTTTAATGTTGAATTATCTTCTGCATGTTTTGGCCAACTTAAGCGTCATAGAATGTCAACAATAACAGCGCAACCTTATGATATAGATTTAGGTATAACAATTCCTGATAGAATTAAAGAAATTGGCGCTGATGGATATTTTAAAGAAATAGTTGAACGGACAAATGAAGTTTATAAAGAGTTAAAAGCTCAAGTGCCAGAAGTAGCTCCATATATTTTAACAAATGCGCATAGAAAGCGCGTATTAATAAGAGTAAATGCACGCGAACTTTATCATATATCTCGTTTAAGAGAAGATGCCCATGCCCAGTGGGATATACAAAATGTTTCTTGTGATATGGTAGCACAAGCCAAAGAGGTTATGCCGCTAACTTTTGGTCTTATTGGTGGAAAAGATAAATATAATGAGATTTTTAAGAACATTTATGGCAAATTGCCAAAAGTAACAGAAGCTGTTTTGCCTGCGGCAAGGAAGATATAAATATTTTAGCGCTAAATGTTAAAACAAGAAAATATTTGACAAGAATGTGCTTGGAGAGTATATTAACTTTGCTTGATAAGGCGATGAAGTCTTATTGGTAATCTTTTTATACAGGTTTCAAAGAGGGAACTGATCTGATATTCTAGATTCTTGTGTCCATAAAGTAAACATCCTCAAATAACTGCTAAAGGTTTTTGAGGGTTTTTTATGCCTAAAAACTTAGTATTAAAATTTCTAATAAAATGAACAAAATTATTCAAAAAATACAATTGTCAGAAGAGGTTTTTAAGATTATGGTTGAAGCTCAACTAATATCTGAAGAATGTCTTGCTGGCCAATTTATACTTTTGCAGGTTGATGAGAATGGAGAAAGGATTCCTTTAACTATTGTAGATTCTGATAAAGAAAAAGGAACGATTGATCTTATATTTCAGGCTGTAGGCAAAACAACACATTTACTTGCCGAGCTAAATGTTGGCGATGAAATATTAAATCTTGTAGGTCCTTTAGGAACGCCAACACATATTGAAAAATTAGGAACTGTTGTGTGTGTAGGTGGTGGTATTGGGGTCGCGCCAGCATATCCTATTGCAAAGGCAATGAAAGCTGCAGGAAATAAACTTATTGTAATTATCGGTGCGCGCAATAAAGATCTGATTATCCTTGAAGAAGAAATGAAAGAAATAGCTGATGAGCTAATAATATGTACTGATGACGGTTCTTATGGACAGAAAACTTTGGTTACTGGTCCTTTAAAGGAATTATGCGAAAAAGATAATAAGCCTGATTTGGTTGTTGCTATAGGTCCTCCTATTATGATGAAGTTTTGTGCTGAAACTACTAGGCCTTATGAGGTCTCTACAGTTGTTTCTCTTAATACTATTATGATTGATGGAACCGGTATGTGTGGAGGCTGTCGTGTAACGGTAGGGGATAAAGTTAAATTTGTATGTGTCGACGGCCCAGAATTTGATGGACATCTTGTTGATTTTGATAATATGATGCAACGTCTTAAAACGTATAAAAAACATGAGGACAAAGCTCATGAGCAATGTCATTTAGATATGAAAATAAAGAGTAAACAAAATAGAAATGAACCTGCCTAATCATAAAGAATTAAAGTCCAAAGAACGTATGGCTATTCCTGCTCAAGAGATGCCTGTGCAAGATGCTAAAGTGCGAAGAGATAATATGAGCGAGGTTGCTTTAGGATATACTCAAGAACAGGCGCAGCTAGAAGCTATGCGATGTCTTCAGTGTAAAACAGCTCCTTGTGTAGCAGGTTGCCCTGTTCAAATAGATATTCCAGGATTTATTGGTGCAATAGCAAATGGAGATAATAAAGCTGCAATAGACATTCTTAAACAAAATAGTTTGTTACCTGCTGTTTGTGGAAGAGTTTGTCCTCAAGAAACGCAATGTCAGGCGCCATGTACTGTTGGGAAGAGCCTTAAAGATGTAAACAAAGCTGTTTCTGTTGGAAGACTTGAGCGTTTTGTTGCTGATTGGGAACGCGATAATAATATGGTTACATCTCCAGAAGTAAAGAAAGAGACTGGCAAAAAAGTTGCAATTGTTGGTAGCGGTCCTGCAAGTATAACAGTCGCAGCTGATGTAAGACGCCAAGGACACTCAGTTACAATGTTTGAAGCATTTCATAAAACAGGTGGAGTTATGGTTTATGGTATTCCTGAGTTTCGTTTGCCTAAAAAGATTGTACAAATGGAAATAGATTCTCTTGAGGCGATGGGGGTTGAAGTTAAGACTAATTTTGTTGTTGGCCGCACAAGAAAACTTTTAGACTTTATGGAAAAAGATGGTTTTGATGCAATATTTGTTGGAACAGGAGCAGGTTTGCCGCGCTTTATGAACATTGAGGGAGAAAATCTTGTAGGTGTTTTTTCTGCAAATGAATATTTGACTCGTACAAATTTAATGAAAGCTTATGATAAAAAAAATTCTCATACTCCGATTTTTAATTCGCGTAAGGTTGCTGTATTTGGTGGCGGTAATGTAGCGATGGATGCAGCACGAACGGCGGTACGTCTTGGCGCAGATGAAGTACATCTTATATATAGGCGTACAGAAGTTGAGATGCCAGCACGGGTAGAAGAAGGTCATCATGCAAAAGAAGAAGGAGTTATTTTTCATTTACTTGAAAATGCGAAACGTATTTTAGGAGACGAGAACGGTTGTGTGAAGGCAATAGAGTGTCTGCGTTATAAATTAGGAGAGCCAGATGATTCAGGAAGACGTCGTCCAGTAGTTGTTGAGGGGAGCGAATTTATTATAGATTTGGATACTGTTATTGTTGCGATTGGTAATGATTCAAATCCTTTAATAAAACAAACAACGCCAGATTTAGAAACCAACAAGTGGGGCAATATTATTGCAGATGAAAATTGTAAAACCTCAATTGATGGTATTTATGCTGGAGGAGATATTGTTCTAGGAGCAGCGACAGTTATTTTGGCAATGGGTCAAGGAAGAGCTGCTGCAAAAGCTATAAATGATTATTTGAATATTTTGTGAAATAAACAACATTTTCAAAGGAGACGAAATGGGCAGATTTACTAAAGATGGAAGATTAGTTATCCCATTAAAGGAAAGAAAAAAGGTTAAAGCTAAAGAGGATGAGGTTAGGTATGTAATAGATAAGGCATATTGTCCTAAGGGCTGTAACATAATCGATCCTGAGCATAAAATAAATAATTATCCTGGATTACGCATTAAATTTAAGAGGCCAAAATCAGAAGGAGAGTTTGTTCTTTCTGCTATTGAAGGAGATTTTGATAAAATAATTTTATCAGGAGAGCTAAAAAATAAAGTTAAAGATGACCTTTTTTGCCCTCACTGTGGATGTATGTTTGAGAAGTTAATTGCTTGTAATTGTAAGCCTGATGCAGATATGGTTGTAATAGGTTTAACTCCTAAGTTAGATTTTAACAATGCAATAACATTTTGCAATGTTACTGGATGCACAAACGGTACATTTGTTAAATCAGGAGATGCTATTAGACACATTAGGTTAGGGTTTTCGTATTAAAAGAAAAAATAATTTTTTAAAAAAAGGAGATAAAAATGGCAGATTTGACCATAAAAGATTTTATGGATAAGGTAATTGCAAAAAATCCAGGCGAATCAGAGTTTCATCAAGCAGTTCAAGAAGTTGCAGAAGCAGTAATCCCTTTTATTAATAAAAATCCGAAGTACAGAGAAGCAAAGATTTTAGAAAGAATAGCAGAGCCAGAGAGAGTAATTATGTTTCGCGTTCCTTGGCTAGATGATAAGGGTGAAGTTCAAATAAATAGAGGTTTTCGTGTCGAAATGAATAGTGCTATTGGGCCTTATAAAGGAGGACTTCGTTTACATCCAACTGTTTATTTAGGTCTATTGAAATTTTTAGCTTTTGAGCAAGTATTCAAAAACAGCCTTACAACGCTTCCTATGGGTGGTGGTAAGGGTGGTTCTGATTTTGATCCTAAAGGAAAGTCAGATAATAAATATATGAAGTTTTGTAAAAGATTTATGACAGAACCACAAAGACATATTGGACCTGACACTGATGTTCCTGCTGGAGATATTGGTACAGGAGGTCGTGAAATAGGCTTTATGTTTGGTCAATATAAAAGATTAAGAAATGAGTTTACAGGAATTCTTACAGGAAAAGGTTTAAATTGGGGTGGAAGTCTTATTCGTCCTGAAGCTACAGGTTACGGATGTGTTTATTTTACTGAAGAGATGTTAAAAGCAAAAGGTGATTCTCTTAAGGGTAAAGTTTGTACTATATCTGGATCAGGAAACGTTGCGCAATACACTGCTGAAAAAGTAAATCAATTAGGTGGAAAATGTGTTACTCTTTCAGATTCAGGTGGAACAGTTTATGATCCTGACGGAATAGATGCAGAAAAATTAGCATATGTTATGGAGCTAAAGAATGTAAAACGCGGCCGTATTAAAGAATACGCAGATAAATATGGTTGTAAATATCTTGAAGGTAAAAATCCTTGGAGTGTAAAATGTGACGTCGCTTTTCCATCTGCTACTCAAAATGAAATAAATGAAGCTGATGCAAAAGAATTAATCAAAAATGGTTGTATGGCTGTTGGAGAAGGCGCTAATATGCCAACAACTCCTGAAGGCGTAGAAGTTTTCCAAAAGGCTAAAATTTGTTATGGTCCTGGTAAAGCAGCTAATGCAGGTGGAGTTGCAACTTCTGGTTTAGAGATGTCTCAAAATAGTCAAAGACTTGCTTGGACTCGTGATGAAGTAGATACAAAATTACAAGGAATTATGGTAGCTATTCATAAGCAATGTGAGAAATATGGTAAAGATGGCGACTATATAGATTACGTAAAAGGTGCTAATATTGGTGGCTTTGTAAAAGTTGCTGATGCTATGTTAGACCAAGGCGTTGTTTAAATAATAGCTGAAGTTATATGCCCCCGTTAGAGTAATTTCTGACGGGGGTTTTTATATGTTTTTAAGTTTTATCTTAAAATAAAAGCAAATTAGTGCTCTAAAATAAATAGTTAGACTTTTTGTGTATCTTTAACGTATAATGAAGAACATTTTTAAAGTACTTATTTTAAGAAAGGAATATTATATGAGAAAGTTATTTATATTAATACTATTAGCTATTATTGTTTCTGGTTGCGCACAAGATTCTACTAAGGCTGTTTCAGAAGAAAGTAAGCCAATAGTAAATTATTTAGAAGAGGGCAAGAAATCTTTACAAGAGGGCGATATAGCTGGTGCCATAAGCAATCTTGACAGAGCGGTAATACAAAACCCTAGAGATTTGACAGGTTATGTTATTTTAGGTCAACTTTATATGAGACTTAACAATGTCCCTAAAGCAATAGAAGTTTTGTTAGCTTCTACAAGAGTTCGTCAAGATAACGGAGAAGTTTATTATTTGCTAGCTAATTGTTTTATGATTCTTGGCAAGAGCACTGAAGCTATAGAAACTGCAAAAAAGAGTGTAGATATATTTTTAAAGCAAAAAGAAGAGGGTAGGTTAAAAAAGTCTCTTGTGTTGTTAAAATCTTTAGTGGATGCTAGCGAATCTAATCAAGATAAATAAGTAAACCCAACCACGTACTTGCATTTGTAGAATAGTTAATATAAATTATATTTAAATATAATATTAGTAATAACATATTAATATTACTATTAAATAGAAGTCTATATATTGACTATAAAATTGATATTGACAAAATAGAACTTAATGATATATTGATGCAGGCAGCACAAGATAATTAAAAGCAGTAACTCCAATAAGGTTTTTTAAAAGCGTTTCTTGTAGCATTGAAGTTATAAGATTTATGCTAGCTACAAGAAATCTTTGTTTCTTTAAAAGAAATATTTTAGACTACGAAGCTTTCCTGCCCTAAAACCTTTATTTAAACAGAAAAATAGATGAATAAAGCAATTTTATATTTAGAAGATGGGACCAGTTTTTGTGGTACCAGTCTCTCTACAAAGGGGACGAGTGCTGGTGAGGTCATATTTAATACCTCAATGACTGGTTATCAAGAAATCCTAACAGACCCTTCCTACGCAGGTCAGATCGTTGTAATGACTTATCCTTTGATAGGTAATTATGGTGTAAACGAAGAAGACATAGAATCTCAAAAAGTACATGTTAAGGGTTTTGTTGTAAAAGAATTCTGCAGGAAACATTCCAATTACAGGGCAACCGCAAGCATCATAGATTATCTGGATAAGAACAATATAGTAGCAATTGAGGGAATAGATACTCGCGCTTTAACTCGTCATTTAAGAGAAGCTGGCGCAATGAAAGCAATTATATCTACAGAAGATTTTGATCCTAAAAGTTTAGCTAAAAAGTTAGAAAATGTTCCTTCAATGGAAGGAAGTGATTGGGTTAAACAGGTTTCTACAAAAGAGAAATATGTTTGGCCAATGGATGGCAAAGAGGTTCTTTTTAAGGTTGCAGCAATTGATTGTGGAATCAAGTTTAATATATTAAGAATACTTGCAAGCTTGGGTTGTGAAGTGCATGTCTTTCCAGCAAAGTCTACTTATGATGAGATTATGGCAGTTGAACCCGACGGTCTTTTTGTTTCAAACGGACCAGGAGATCCTGCAGCGATTGATTATGTAATTGAGAATATAAAAAAGTTTTTTGGAGTTATTCCAATTTTTGGAATCTGCCTAGGACACCAAATGATTGGTTTAGCCTTAGGAGGGAAAACTTACAAATTAAAATTTGGCCATCACGGAGCAAATCATCCTGTTAAGCATTTACTTGATAATAGAGTTTGTATAACATCACAAAATCATGGATTTTGTGTAGACTTATCAAGCTTGAGCGAAGATGAAGTAGAGATGATAGATGTTAATCTTAATGACCAGACACTTGAAGGTGTCAGACATAAGAAATATCCAATACTTTCGTTTCAGCATCATCCTGAAGCTTCTCCTGGACCTCATGATGCGAAGTACTTGTTTAAATATTTTGTTGATATGATAAAAGAAAAGAAAGCTAAAAGTTAAATATGCCACGACGCAATGACATAAAAAAGATATTAATAATTGGATCAGGTCCAATAGTGATTGGCCAGGCTTGTGAATTTGATTACTCTGGAACACAGGCTTGTAAAGCATTGAAAGAAGAGGGATACGAAGTAGTGCTCGTTAACTCTAATCCTGCAACAATTATGACTGATCCTGAGTTCGCGGATGCTACTTATATAGAACCAATAACTCCTGAATTTGTAGAATATATTATTGAAAAAGAAAGACCATGTGCTGTGCTTCTAACATTAGGTGGACAAACAGGGCTTAATGTTGCTATGCAGCTTTGTGAGAAAGGTGTTTTTGAGAAATATAATGTAGAGATGCTGGGTGCAAATTATGATGTTATTAAGAAAGCTGAAGACAGAGAATGCTTTAAAGAGGCAATGCAAAAGATTGGTTTAGATTTACCAGAGAGTGCTTTTGCGCGGGATATGGAGCAAGCAAAGGTTGCTGCAGAACAGATAGGTTTCCCTCTAATTGTTCGCCCTAGCTATACATTGGGAGGTACTGGTGGCGGATTCGCACATAATATGGAAGAGTTTTTTGAGGTTGCTCGTCGGGGAATAGAAAGCAGTATGATAAATGAGATCTTAATTGAAGAGTCTATTGTCGGATGGAAAGAATATGAACTCGAGGTTATGAGAGATAATAAAGACAATGTTGTTATAGTTTGTTCTATTGAGAATCTTGATCCAATGGGAATTCACACCGGAGACAGTATTACAGTTGCACCTGCACAAACTTTAACTGATAAATGTTATCAAAATATGCGAGATGCATCCCTTGCTATTATTCGTGAGATAGGAGTTGAAACAGGCGGATCAAATATTCAATTTGCAGTTAATCCCGCAAATGGACGAATGATAGTTATTGAAATGAATCCACGAGTTTCTCGTAGCTCTGCTTTAGCATCTAAGGCAACAGGATTTCCAATTGCAAAATTCGCTGCAAAACTTGCTGTAGGGTATTCATTAGATGAGATTCAAAATGATATTACAAAAGAAACACCAGCATCATTTGAGCCAACGATAGATTATTGTGTTGTTAAGATACCGCGTTTTACATTTGAAAAGTTTCCAGAAGCAAAAGATATTTTAGGTGTTCAGATGAAATCCGTTGGAGAAACTATGGCAATCGGACGAACTTTTAAAGAGGCATTACAAAAAGGATTGCGTGGTCTTGAAATAGGACATATTGGTTTTGATAATAAATTAGATTATAGAAAGATATCTGACGAGAAGATAAAATTAAGATTAGAAGAGCCAAATGCATCACGTATATTTTATGTTAAATATGCACTGCAAAAAGGATGGAGCATAGAGAAAATCTTTGATGCAACCAAGATAGATATTTGGTTTTTATATCATATAGAGCAAATTTTAAAACTTGAGCATCAATTGATGGAAGAGTTTGAAAAGGACAAAGATATATCAATTGAGCTTTTAAGAAAAGCAAAAGAGTATGGTTTTAGCGATAGGCAATTAGCTCAAATAATGAGCAAGACTGAAGTTGAGGTAAGGCGCTTAAGAAAAGAAAAGGGTATTGTTGCTACTTTTAAATTGGTAGATACATGCGCAGCCGAATTTGAAGCATATACGCCTTATTTTTATTCTACTTATGAAACAGAAGATGAAGCAGAAATACAAATTGCAAAGTTTGGCGAAGGTAAAAAAGGTTCTCGTCGCAAAGTTATGATTCTAGGTGGTGGACCAAATAGAATAGGCCAAGGTATTGAATTTGATTATTGTTGCTGTCATGCGTCTTTTGCATTAAAAGATATGGGTTTTGAAACCATTATGGTTAACTCAAACCCTGAGACAGTTTCAACAGATTATGATATTTCTGATAGGCTCTATTTCGAACCGCTTACTTTTGAAGATGTAATGAATATTGTTGATATTGAGAAACCTGACGGAGTAATTGTCCAATTTGGAGGACAAACATCACTTAATCTTGCACATAGTTTACAAGAAGCAGGAGTTTCTATATTAGGGACAAGTGTCGCGTCTATTGATTTAGCTGAAAATAGAGATAAGTTTTCCAATGTAATTGAGAAGCTTGGACTTATGCAGCCACCTAATGGTTCCGCGCTTTCTACAGAAGATGCTATAAAGGTTGCAGAGCAAATAGGGTATCCAGTTCTAGTAAGACCGTCTTATGTTTTAGGTGGTCGCGCTATGAAAATTGTTTATGACAGAAAAGCAATCCTTTCTTTTATTGATGAGGCAAAAGAAGTATCAGGAGATCATCCGATACTTATTGATAAATTTATTGAAGATGCAACGGAGGTTGACGTAGATTCTATAAGCGATGGAGAGAACGCGTTTGTTGCAGGTATTATGGAACATATTGAGAATGCTGGAATACATTCAGGGGATTCCGCGTGCGTTTTACCTCCTGCGACAATAGGGCAGGGAATGATAGATAAAATAAAAAAGGCTACAATAGAGATAGCAAACGAGCTTAATGTTATCGGTCTTATGAATATTCAGTTTGCGATTAAGGGAAGAAATTTATATATTTTAGAAGTCAACCCAAGAGCATCCCGTACGGTTCCGTTTGTAAGTAAGGCGACAGGCAAGCCCTTAGCTAAAATAGCATCGCAAATTATGGCTGGCAAAAAATTAGCAGATTTTAATTTATCTTATGATGATTTCGAGAAAATGCCGCATATATCAGTTAAAGAATCCGTTTTGCCTTTCTCAAAGTTTTCTGGAGTTGATATTGTTTTGGGCCCTGAGATGAAATCTACTGGTGAGGTTATGGGAATAGGCATGAGCTTTGGAGAGGCTTTTGCAAAGTCACAAATAAGCGCACATCAAAGCTTGCCTGAAGAAGGAAAAGTCTTCTTATCTGTTTGCGATGAAGACAAAAGAGTCTCTGTTTTAATTGCAAAGAAACTAAAAGACCTTGGATTTTCTGTTGTATCTACACCTGGAACAGCAAGAATTTTAAAATCTAATGATGTTGAAGTTGAGATTGTAAAGCGTTATAATCAAGGGGAAAATGACCCTACGAGCTTGATGTCTTTAATCAAAAAAGATGATATAGCATTAATTATTAATACTCCTTCTGGAGAGAGTAGCCAGTATGATATGCGTTCTATTCGTGCTGCTGCGATTTTACATAATGTACCTTGCATTACAACTCTTCAAGGAGCATGGGCAGCTATTAACGGAATAGAATCAAGAAAAACAAAAGAATATAAAGTGCGTTCCTTACAAGAATGTTACAAGATAAGCAGAGGTGAGTCATGTGCGGCATAATAGGTGTATCGCAAAATGAAAATGCAGCTAAGATTGTTTTTTAGGACTGTATTCTTTGCAACACAGAGGTGAAGAATCCGCAGGTATTGCATCTTACGATGGAAAGGAAATATATCTTGAGAAAGAAAAAGGCTTAGTTGCTGATGCATTTGATGAAAGAAAAGTTGAAAGCTTAAAAGGTAATGTTGCAATAGGACATTGCAGATATTCTACAACTGGTTCTAGTAATTATAAAAATATCCAACCATTTTTAGTAACTCATAGAGGAACTCCAATAGCTGTTGCTCATAATGGTAATTTAACAAATACAGAAGAGCTTTATAGAAAGCTTGAGAATGAAGGATCAATATTTCAGACATCAATGGATTCAGAAGTTATTATTCATTTGCTTGCAAGAACGAAAAATGGAGATTTGAAGAAGTGGTTTGTAAATGTGTTATCTCAGCTTGAAGGTGCATTTTCTTTGATATTTCTAGTCGGAGATACTATTATTGGAGCTCGTGATTCACACGGTTTTAGACCTTTATGTTTAGGTAAGCTAGATGGTAAATATGTTTTAGCGTCTGAAAGCTGTTCTCTTGATTTAATTAAGGCAGAGTTTGTTCGCGAAATTGAATCAGGAGAAATTGTTCTTATAAATGGTGATAAAATAGAATCTGTGTATCTTCCGGGAGCTAATGAAGCTAAAAAATGTCAGTGCATATTTGAAGAAATTTATTTTGCTCGTCCAGATAGTGATATATTTGGAGATAATGTTTACGAAGTAAGAAAAAGATTAGGCGCACAACTTGCAAAAGAGCATCCTGTTGATGCAGACTTTGTTATGTCTATACCTGATTCAGGTAATTATGCTGCAACAGGTTTTGCTCAAGAACTTGGCATGCCGCTTGAGGTTGGTATTATACGAAATCATTACATTGGAAGAACTTTTATACAACCGTCGCAGTTTTTAAGAGATTTTAGAGTAAGGGTTAAATTAAACCCGATACAAAGCGTACTTAAGGGAAAGAAAGTTATTGTAGTTGAAGACTCTATTGTTCGCGGTACGACTTCAAAAAGTCGTATTGAAGAGCTTCGGCGTGCAGGAGCAAAAGAAATTCATATGAGAATAAGTTGCCCTCCTATAATTTCACCTTGTTTTTATGGTATTGATTTTCCTAGCAAGAAAGAATTAATCGCTGCGAATAATTCAGTTGCTGAGATAGCAAAGTTTATTGAAGTGGATTCGTTAGAATATTTAAGTTTAGAAGGAATGATGTCAGTCTTTAAAGAACCTACAAAATTTTGTGATGCATGTTTTTCAGGAAATTATCCAGTTAATGTTCCAGCGAATAAAAGTAAATATCTATTAGAAGGGAAGTAAGTATGGCAAAATTTATTTTTGTAACAGGAGGAGTTGTTTCTAGTTTAGGAAAAGGTATTGCTGCAGCATCAATTGGAAAGCTTTTAGAGGCTCGTGGAATTCGTATAGCTATGATTAAATGTGATCCGTATCTTAATGTTGATCCTGGGACAATGAGTCCTTTTCAGCATGGAGAGGTTTATGTTACAGATGATGGAGCAGAGACGGATTTAGATTTAGGGCATTATGAAAGATTTACAAATTCTCCAATTAACCAAGATAGTAATATTACAACAGGCAAGATTTATTATTCCGTTATTACCAAAGAAAGACGCGGAGATTATTTGGGCAAGACAGTTCAAATCATTCCTCACATTACAGATGAGATTAAGAAAAATATAAAGAAAGTTCCTAGGTCAAGCGATGTTGATGTGGTTATTATTGAGGTTGGAGGGACGATAGGAGATATCGAAAGCTTGCCTTTTTTGGAGGCCATTAGACAGCTTCGTTGGGAATTAGGTGAACATTACGCATTAAATGTTCATGTTACTTTGTTGCCTTATATAAAGTCCGCAGGAGAGCAAAAAACTAAACCAACTCAACATAGCGTAGGACGCCTCCGCGAAATTGGCATTACTCCAGATATTTTATTGTGTAGAACAGAGAGGCGTATGACTAAAGAGCAAAGAGATAAAATATCTTTGTTTTGTAATGTTGATAGAGAAGCTGTTATTGAAGCTGCAGATGTAAAACATATTTATGAGGTGCCACTTGCTCTTAAGAAAGAGGGACTGGATAATCTTATTTTGAAGAAACTAAATATTAAGAAAGAAGACAAAGATCTAACAGCCTGGAGAGATTTAGTTGTAAATAGATTAAAGAGTCCGGAGAAAGAAGTAACTATTTGTGTGGTGGGAAAATATATTGCGCTTCAAGATGCTTATAAATCTATTTATGAGGCTTTGGTGCATGGTGGCATTGCTAACAAAGCGAAAGTTAATATTATAAGAATAGATTCAGAGCAATTAGAAAAAGAAGATGTTAATAAAAAATTAAAAGATGCAGATGGAATTCTTATACCAGGAGGGTTTGGAGATAGAGGGATAGAAGGCAAAATAAAAGCCGTTCGTTATGCGAGAGAAAATAGTATTCCTTATTTTGGTATTTGTTTAGGCATGCAAGTAGCAACCATTGAATTTGCTAGAAACGTTTGTAAATTAAAACAATGTAATTCAACAGAATTTGATAAAGATGCAAAGAATCCAGTTATATCTTTGTTAGAGGAGCAAAAAAGTGTTAAGAATCTTGGGGCATCTATGCGATTGGGAGCGTATCCTTGCAAGATCTCTAAGAAGTCTTTAAGTTTTAAAGCTTATAAAAAAGAAAATATTTCTGAGAGACATCGTCATAGATATGAATTTAATAACAAATATAAGAAATCTTTTGAGAAAAATGGTATGGTTTTTGCTGGTATAAATGCTACTCAGTCATTAGTTGAAATAATAGAGCTAAAGGGTAATCCTTGGTTTGTTGGTTGCCAGTTTCATCCAGAGTTTAAGTCTAAGCCAGATCGTGCGCATCCTTTATTTAAAAATTTTATTGCTGCAGCATTAACTAATTCTAAGAAATAGTAGAAACGTTTTGCGCGCGGGTGGCGAAATGGTAGACGCGCATGCTTGAGGGGCATGTGAGGAGACTCATGTGGGTTCAAGTCCCACCTCGCGCACTATATTTTGATGTTTATTTTAATAATTTAGAAAGGCAGATATTATGAATAAAAATATTCAAGTAAGTGTAAGCATATTGTGTGCAGATTTTGCTAATTTGAGCGATGAGATAAAGAAATGTGAAGATGCTGGGGCAGATATGATTCATGTAGATGTGATGGATGGTCATTTTGTTCCTGTTATAACTGTTGGACAGCTTATAGTTGAGGCTGTTCGTCCTTTGACAAAGTTGCCAATTGAATCTCATTTAATGGTTCAAGACCCAAGTTCTCATATTGACCATTTTCTTAATGCTGGAAGTGATATTATATCTGTACATGCTGAATGTTATGGGGCTTTAAAAAAAGAGTGCAGCGGTTATTGGGAATTTCCTAAAGAAGTAGATTCTATTGATGCTGAGTTAATTAAGAAAGATATAGCAAAAATTAAAAGTGCTGGGAAAAAGGCTCACATAGTTGTTAATCCTGGGACACCACTTTGTTTTGACTCGGTTTTGGATGATTTGGATGGAGTGTTGGTTATGTCAGTTAATCCAGGCTTTGCTAAGCAGAAATTTATGCCGGTTGCGCTTTCTAAGATAAAGGATTTGAGAGCTAAATTTGATGGCGACATAGCTGTTGATGGAGGAGTCAATGGTCAGACAGCACCAGAAGCTGTTAAGGCTGGCGCAAATATACTTGCAACAGCTAGTTATTTCTTTGGTTCTGATGATCCTAAGGTAGCAGTTGATTATTTAAAGAAATTGGGATAAAAGACGTTATGTTGCCCATATCTTTTTATTATGTTATATTTTATATATAGGTATTAATTAACTGTTTGGAGATAGAAATGTTAAAGAAAATAAGTATTAAATGTAGAGAAAATAAAGCACAAGCGGCGGTTACATATTTGATTCTTTTGGCTGTGGTTCTTGCGATTACATTGGTAGGATTAAATACTTATGTAAATAGAACAAGGTCGGCATCAAATGTTTATTTTGATAAAACTGCAGAAGGCATTATGGGAAAGCCACATCCTGATGCAACACCATCTCAATAGAGCTAAAATCTAATCCATTAGGCCCTATAAATTAATTAATAAAATAATAATATTTTAATTTGTTCTTTTGTCTCGGACGAAATTGCTTCCTTCTGTGCCTTTTGCAAACTTCTTCAGTTCTGCAGCAATCTCTCCAACTTGGGCTACGTGAGTAATGTTTTGTCGGGCAGCACTTACAATACCTATTGATATAGACAACAAGCCAAATTTTTGTTCGTTGCCTTGGCGGTCTTTTGAAATGATAAATCCATTTTTGTTATCTTCCTCGCTATAAAAAGAAGGAGTTTTCTCATCGAAATCTTCAATTACTTTTTGGCATATTTCGTCTATTCTATCGTCGTTTGCAACAAATACAAAATCGTCACCACCAATATGTCCTACGAAGGTGTCTGATCCACATACTTGACGAGCACATTTTATAAGAGATCTGGCGGTTTCTTTTAATACCTCATCGCCTTTTTCAAAGCCGTATTTGTCATTATATGCTTTAAATTTATCAAGGTCAGCGTATCCAACAGCAAAAGGTGTTTTGTCTTCTAATTGCTTTATCATTTCTTCCATTATAGATGTGTTGCCTGGAAGATGTGTCAAAGGACTAGCATCAAGACTACGTACAGTTCTTCTTAGTATCATTTTAATTCTAGCTAATAGTTCGTCAGGGGAGAATGGTTTTACTATATAGTCATCTACCCCAGCTTCAATACCACCTATACGATCTTTTACTTCGCCTTTTCCTGTTAACATAATTACGGGTATATGCTGAAGAAGAACGTCTCTTTTAAGTGCTTTGCAAAATTCTCTCCCATTCATTATGGGCATCGTATAATCGCATATTATAAGATCTGGAAAATGTTGGTGTACAAGATTTAGGCCTTCTTGTCCATTACCTGCTTGAAATACATCATAATGTTCCGATAGAGTTAGATCTAAAACATCTAAAATATCAGGGTCGTCGTCTACTGTTATAATTCTTTCTCTTTTCACGTGTATATTCCTTTGATTCTTATTGTTTTATTGGTATTGTAAAATGGAAAGTAGTTCCTTTGCCGATTTCACTTGTAATCCAGATTTTACCATCATGAGCTTCTATAATTTTCTTGGCTAAAGGAAGCCCTAAGCCAGTACCTTTTACATTTTGATTTATGGTGTTTTCTACTCTATAAAACTCATCAAACAGTCTGGATATGTCGTCCTTACTAATTCCTATTCCAGTGTCAGATACTTCCACAGTAGCTGTATCATTGTCGTAATCAGCTTTCACTCCGATAATTCCATTTTGAGGAGTAAATTTAGTAGCGTTCCCTATTAAATTAATAAATATACGTTCAACCTGATGTTTGTCTAATAGCATTTCAGGAATGTTTTCATTTATTTCAGCTTTCCAGTTTATATCTTTTTCTCTCATTTGAGGGTTAAGAAGGTCGCGGACGTTTTCTATAATATCAGGTAAGCTACATTTTTCTATACTCATTTCAACTCTTCCTGATTCTATTCTTGATATATCAAGCAGATTGTTTATAAGCTGTACTAAATTATCAGAATGTATATTAATTTTTTCTAAACGTTGTTTAACTTGTTCTGGAACCTCACCTAACTTTCCAGCTATAAGTATAGATGCATATCCTTTTATTGATGTAAGGGGAGTACGAAGCTCATGAGACACAGCAGAGATAAACTCAGATTTTGCTTTGCTTATATATTTAACTTCTTCTAAGATAGATGCTAATTGTTTTGTACGCTCTTTGACTTTTGTATCTAGAATTTGACTTGCTCTGAAAGCCTCTTCAAATAGTCTTGCGTTCTCGAGAGATTGTCCTATTTGACTAGCTAAAATAGAAACCATTTCTTTATCTCCTTCTGTAACGGCAGAGGAAATTGTACCGTTGCCTACAAACATGATTCCAATCATTCCGTTCTTTGTCATGATAGGAGAGATTATAAAATGTTCAACATTGAAAATCTTTCCAATAGATAGTTTCATATCTTGAGGAGATGTTGCAGAGGATAGGGTGTCACCTTCATTTAAGAACTTAAGGACTTCAGCGCTTTTTTCCAATTCAGATATTATAGAGGCAATATTTTCGTCTTCTATTCCTAATTTAATGCGTGATATAAATTTTTTATTTTTGTCTTGGATAAGGATAATATTCTTCTCAAATCCTAAGCCTATTACAAGAGATTTGTCTAAACGATTAAAGATTTCATTTTCATCAAGAGTTGTGCTCATACTCCTAGATGTTTGTTGTAATGCATCTAATCCATTAAGACGTTTATCAAGCTCTTCTTGAGCTTTGTTGAGCTCCAGGTCAGTTTTTACAATTAATTTAGCTTGTTCGTCAAGACGATCAAAAGATTTTTTTAATTTCTTTAAATCTTCTTCGGACTTGTTAAGGCTTTTTGTTTGGA
This sequence comes from Candidatus Zapsychrus exili, assembly GCA_030765585.1. Taxonomy (GTDB): domain Bacteria; phylum Omnitrophota; class Gorgyraeia; order Zapsychrales; family Zapsychraceae; genus Zapsychrus; species Zapsychrus exili. The sequence continues at coordinate 35,720 of JAVCCJ010000075.1, forward strand.
AGACAGCGAAAGCCGACAGTCCAGCTAAACTTGTAAAGATTATTATGTTTAATATTAGGTTAGAAGACATATTTATTTTTTAACTTATAGCTACTATAGCTATACTTTCGTTTTGTAATAATGGCTTTTTAAACTTTTCATCAGTTTGAAAAGGGAAGATTTCCCCGTTTGAGTACATCCCTATAATATTAACTTTTTCTCCGAATATTTTTCTTATACCTTGTATTTCAGATGATGCCATTCGCCCAAGCAATTTTAGCCTAGCCATTGACTCAATAATTATAACTAATTTAGCTTCTTTTCCTAGAAGATTTTTCTTTGCTTCTTTTGCTGCTTCTATTGCGGCTTTTTTACAAGAGTCTTTATTCCCTATCATAACATGCACCTCAGAGCCTACAGGCACATCACCTTGGCAAATAATACTTCCATCATGTAAAATATTGATGGGGTTTCTTAATAAGTATTCATTATTTCTTCCAATGAATATTCCTAAAGGATAAAGAATGGTTATTTTGCTTAGATGTTCTATCCCTAAGTTCTTAGCTTCTTTTCCGAAATACTCTTCATATAAAAGAGAAGCTTTCTTGTTGTCTATTTTTTTTATTATGTTTCCATTAGATTCAGTTACTATACGAGGCTTACCTAATGGGCGCCAGCCATGCCTGCCTGCTATACCAGCGCTTACTTGTCCTCCTAAAATTAGCCCTGTTGCTGAATGCTGGGTGACCTTTTCATCGTATATTTGAAATGTATTTTTAAATTGAAAATTATCAGAACTGCATGCTCCTATAATAGGAAAGATGTTTCCCATAACTTCTTGTAAGCCTTTCAATAATAATGAGCTATTTCCTATTTGCCCATCTATAAAAAATAAAGAAACTTGTCTTCCGTGTTGTCCAAAATTTTCAAGAGTGCTTTTAGCGAGAGCTATACCAGCTTCTCTAACATTTTCCGAAGTTATATTAAATGTTGATCCTATTCCACATTTAACTTGGTCTGAGCACATAGTAAGAACAGCAATGCCTCTTGTTTCAATAGAATCTGATAAGATTATGCCTGCAGAAGAGCATCCTAAGATGTTTGTTTTGCTTTTGAATGCTTGCTTAATAATCGGAATAGTTTTCTGTGGAGGATAATGTATTGTGCTAAAAACTAAGCATAAGTCTACGCGTTGTTTACCTAACTTTGTTATTGATTCCGAAACAGCTTTTGCCGCTGCTAATTCTATATTTATATCTTGGCTGAATCCTATGCCGATGTTTATAGACACGTTATTTTCTTTCTTTAATAATAAATAATATTAAAATTAATAATTTCTATTAATATTTTATTAAATTATATAAGCTTAATCTGTGTTATTTCTTTTTTTTAAAGAATCTTAGTTTCTTTAGAAAGTTTTAATGCCGCGAAACTTTCTTGAGTTTATTTTATATACGGTAGTAGGCTGTGTCAATGGACAATGTTTATTGTTGACCGCACAGCAAAATATGTTATTATTTCTTATGCTTGCAATATTATAGAGATGCAATATAACTTGCATAAGGAATCTTCACTTATCTGCAAAGAAGTTTTAATGCAGTGAAGCTTTGTTAAACAAAATAAAGGCCCCATCGTCTAGCCTGGTCAGGACATATGGTTCTCAGCCATAAAACACCGGTTCAAATCCGGTTGGGGCTATTTAATAATAAAATTCCTATCTAGAAAATGTTTAAATATATAAAAGAGAAATTCCTTTCCTTTAGAATACCCGTAATGATGTTCATTGCCTTTCTTATGTGGGTATATTTTTTCCGTGGATTTTTATTTAATAAGCTTTTTCTTTCCGGAGACGCTATGGCGTACTTCGAGCATACGAGATTTTATATAGACAATATAAGTCGTGGAATTTATCCAATGTGGGAGTCAACAAGGCAGCTTGGTGTTCCAGCTGAGTTTTTTATGAGAAGGATAGGCTCTTATAATCCGGCGTATTTCTTTATTATTGTTTTAAATAAACTAGGTATGCCATATGTTAATTCTTATCTTTTGTTTTTAGCGGGTTATTATTTTCTTGGTGTTTTAGGGTTTTATTTATTGGCTAAACAAATGTTTAAAGATTCAAATATTGCTTTTTTGGCATATATTTTATTGTTGTTCTCTTCTTTAGGAACAAAGGCTTTTGAGTCTTACATACTTTTGGTATCTGTTCCTACTATATGGTTTTTCTTCTTTCTATTTGCTTTTACCCAGAAACAGAATAAATTTCATTTTCTTGGTATTATTTTTTCTTTGATGATAATTTTGATCACCTATATTCCATTTTATTTTATAACGGTTTTTTGCCCTTTTTTCTAATTTCAGCTAGTATTTATTTTAAAGAATTAAAAGCTTTGTTTTTCGCAACATTGAAATTTTGCAATGTTAATAAAGTTTTTGCATCGATGTGTATATTTATTTTGCTATTGTCTGCCTTCCCCGGAACATTTTTCTCTTTAGAATTTAAAAAAGGTGAAATAGTTCTGCCTATGAGGCATGCCGAACTCTATGACGCTAAAACGCAAGCTTCTAAAGTAGAAGATTATATGGTAGTTGGCATTAATAATATAAACACTGGAGGGAAGCAGGCGACAACCTTATACGATGATTTTATGATGGATGCTAAAGATTTTGAGGTAGGTAGATTCTATGTACCTGTTTTTTTGATTTTGTTAATTTTGCTTGGGTCGATAACCCTCATTAATAGAAGATTAGTTCTATTGGCAGCACTTGTCTATTTATTTCATCTAATATGTTTAACAGACGCAACTCCTGTTGCGAAATTTTTATATGATCATATATTCTTTTTCAAATATTTCAGAAATTATAGTCATTTTTATTGGATAGTAATGGTTCAGGCGTTAATTTTGATTTCTGCAGAGTTTTTTAATTCGTTGTTAAAATATTCACCTAAAAATGATATTCAGCGAAAGATTGTTTTTGCTTTTATTGTGTTAGTCCATTTGGGAGTTGCTGTTTTTATTTTATTTCATGATATTTCCGTCATTACAGCCTATGCAGCTATAGTTGTTAGTTTTGTTTTCTTTATTTTGTATTTCTTAAAGAAAATTGAGAAAAATAGCGTGATTTTCTTATTTTTATTGTTGTTTATTGTAGCTGTCCAATCTTTTGAAATGTATTATCATTTGAACAAGAACTCTCGCGTAGTTCCAGCAGCAAATGTAGAGCCTTATAGATATGGTGGTAAAAATCCGTTTCTTGTTTTTAATCTTCCTGAAACCAAAGCTTTTACAAAACCTAGTGAAGAATATTTTGATACTTATTTTCAAACTAGAGTATATAAGAAAAATGTTTGGATGGCGACCAAATGGAATATTCTGTTAAATGATAATTTAGAAGTTAAAATCATGGCTAAGTATTCTGTTGGGGGTAAGCTTTTAGTCTATGATAGAATTAAAATTGTTCACGATGGTCAGCTAGATTTTAAAGAAATAAGGGATGTGTTTGATAAAAGCAGAAATATAGCTTTTGTTATTGATACAGGAGATCAAGTGATTAGGTTGAAAAATAGTGTGATAAATCCATCAGATAGGCCAGAGTCTATTTTAAAAAATTCTAAGCTTGTGGAAGTTTTAGATTTTGATGTTAATTATATAAAACTTAAGATAAATTTTAATGTGGACAAATTTCTTGTTTATAATGATTGCTATTCTAGCAAGTGGAGAGCTTTTATTGATGGAGAAAAAACGAATTTATTACGAGCTAATATTGCTTTTAAAGGGCTGTGGGTACCCGCAGGAGAACACGTGGTGTTTTTGCGTTATGGTAGAAGGTGGAGATATATTTTAGATTATTCTTTTATTGTTTTGTTTAGTATTGTTTTTATGTATTTGTTATTCTTGGCGCTCTATTCTAATAGAAAAGAAAGTTCTAATTTTGTATTATAAATTATGAATATAGATATATTAAAAAATTTGTTGAGAAAAATAATTGAAATCATAAAGTGGTTGTCTAGACGTGTAATTGCTGTATATTTTGTTATTTTTTTATTGTCTTTGCTTGTTGTCAACAATGTCAAAGTAGAGCGCAAAAGACTTAATCATTTGATGCCTTTATATTATGAAACCCTTGTTGACGAAAATTTTAATGAGAAAAATTTTAATGATATAAAATTGAGGGAGTATATAAATTATTATAAAAAAGTTGCTAAAAGTACTCAATCAAAACCAGAAGCTTATAGCATTGTTGGGTATTGCTACTATTATTCGGGAGACGTAAAGAAAGCCATTTCTTTTTATAAGAAAGCGATTGATGCTAATCCTTACTTTTTTTGGTTTCATTATAATTTAGGAGTTATTTATTATAAAGAAGGAGATTTTGATAAAGCTATAAAGTCTCTTAAGGCTGCAGGCTCTACGGCGGCAGAGAATAATCTGATGTTCTTGTCGTCTTCAAAAGTATTCTTTTCATTTATAAAAGACCCTATTATATTCGTTGATGGAATAAAAAAGAGATTGAAACAAGGATACTTTGATTGTTTTGCATTGTTGTCGCTAAGCTATCAGAAGACAGAAAATTTTCAAGATATGTTCCATTGCGCTAATTATGCCATTAAGGAAAATATGGGAGATGAAAATATTTTTTACTATTATGGCGGGATTGCCGCATTTAAGCTTAAAAAATATGAAAAGGCAGTTTATTTCTTCTTAGAGAGTATAAAAAGGAAAAAAACTCATGCAGATTCTTTTAAATATTTAGGATTAGCACTTGAAGCTATGGGTAGAGAAGAAGAAGCTGATAAATTCTTTGAGAAGTCAGAACGTCTTTCTAGTGTAAATAATACAGTTCTTTTTGATTCAGAAAAGATTAAACTTCAAATTTTTTAATTCATTTAAATAACTAATGTTAAAAACCTCATTTAAAAATGCAGTTTTTCTTATTTTTCTTGGTATTTTTATATCTTTTGTTTTGCTGGAAATAAGTTTACGATCTGGTGGTTTTATTTTTACAGTACATCAGGATAAGAAAAATCAAGAAGCTTTAGGTGAGGATAAGATTATAGTCTTATGTATAGGAGAATCAACAACTGCTTTAGGAGGGGAAGACTCGTATCCATCGCAACTGCAGGAAGTCTTAAATAAAAAGATTAAAGGCAAAGAGTTTAGAGTGATTAATAAAGGTATAGTTTCTAGCACTTCTAAGAATATTGCAAATAATATAAAGGGTTGGTTGGTAAAATATAAGCCCAACATTGTTATAAGCATGGTAGGAGTTAATGATAGATATAAATCTTTAACTATTGAAAAGCCAAGTTTTACATTTGCATATTTGTTTAGAAATTTAAGAGTTTATAAGTTGTTTAAAATGTCGGCTCTTAAACTGGATGAGAAAAAAAGAGGTGTTAGTATAAAAAATGTTCGATGGATCCCTAAAGAAGAAAAGAAAGATGCTATTAAAAGTATTTTGAGGGCAATAAATAGTAGTCAAGAACTTTGGCAGGATTTAAAGAATATTGTAGACTCAAAAGATAAGTGAGTAAAAGAAGCAGCTATAAAGCAGTTGTTGAAATTGAGAATTCAGCAATCTAATCTTTTGACAGCTGCTGGTAAGTATTATAGAGAACGTAAGAAATATAAAGAGGCTGAGAAATATTTGAGCCTAGCAATTGTGGAGTATTCTAATAATTTAATCCCGCGAATAGAGCTTGGAGTTTGTTTTAGGGAGCAAAAGAGATATGATAGAGCAGTGCCAATGTTGGCTCAAGTTATTGATATGGCAGGCGGACAGGCAACGCCAGCAACGATAGAGCTTGCTAGGTGCTTTGATGACCTAGGTCTTAAAGACAAAGCTTATAAATTATATAAGAATGTGGCAAATACAGAATATAATAATCTTTGGTCGTATCATGAAGCTGGTATGTGGCTAAAAGAAAATGGATATTTAAAAGACGCCGAAGATGTTTTTTTAAAGTCGATTGCGATGGGATCTAGAGACTCTTCTGAGCATTTAGAATTAGCTAAAATGAAAGAAGGCAAGGGCGAGAATAAAGAAGCTGAAGTTTTAAGAAAGAAATATTTAGAACCGTACAAAACGTCTGATGGATATTCTAAAGCCACTATTGTTTTTTATAATAAAATAGTAAAACAGGTTTTATCCTCTGGAACAAAAATGGTGTGTGTTCAATACCCTTTAAGAGGCGTCGAATCTTTAAAAAATATTATCGAAAACAAAAAATATAAAGAACAAATAGTTTTTGTAGAAAATAAAATTAATTTTGAAGAAGCCCTAAGCAACAATGCATTTACAGACTATTTTCAAGATAATTTTGCTGGAGATTTTGGGCATTGTACAAGAAAAGGAAACAGCCTTATTGTAGAAAACATTTCTCGGGCTGTTAAAGAAATAATAAATGAATCTAATAATTCTTTATAAAAATGATTTTATAGATGGTACTCATATAGCTCGTTTAAAAGATAGACGTTTTAAACATATTCGTGAGATACATAAGCCTAAGGTGCAAGAAAGTTTAAACGTAGGGTTAATAGACGGAAAAATGGGGCAAGGCAAGGTAGTTAAGATAGCAGAAGACCATGTAGACTTGGATGTTTCTTTAAGAGCTAATCCGCCGAAGTCCATTGATGCAATAGTGGCAATTGCGCTTCCAAGGCCAATAATGTTAAAAAGAATCCTTTCCTATGTAACTTCAATAGGTATTAAGAAAATTATTTTATTTAATTCACAGAGAGTAGAAAAAAGTTTCTGGCAAAGCTCTGTATTGAAGCAAGAAAATCTGACAAAATATCTTATAGAAGGCCTTGAACAGGCTAAAGATACAATTTTGCCAGAGGTTTTGTTGAGGCCATTTTTTAAATCTTTTGTTAAAAATGATGTTACGCAATTATTAAAGAAAACAAATGTTTTTGTTGCTCATCCTGAAGCATCTAAGAGATGTCCCTCCAAGATAAAAAATCCAGCGACTATTCTGATAGGACCTGAGGGTGGGTTTATTCCATCTGAAATAAAGTCTTTGATTGATTGTGGTGTTGAGTCTGTTAATTTGGGGAAAAGAATTTTAAAAGTAGAAACTGCTACATATGTTGTGCTCTCGAAGTTGCTTTAATTGCTTGTTATATAAGCGCTGATAATAGTGTAACTCCTCCGAAGAGAAACATAAAATAAGCAAAATTTATTTCTTTAGCTAATTTTAGCAAGAAGTGTATAGTAGCTAATCCGAAAATAAATGATGCTAATAATCCAATAATTGATTCTATGGATAGTTGAAATTTGTTTGTATTTAAGATGATGTTTCCTAACAGAACTATTGGAAGGCTCATCAGAAAACTTAATTTTAAAGCATATTTCTTATCAAATTTTCTTAAAAGTAAAGTAGATACGGTTAGGCCAGATCTGGACAATCCTGGAAGCGCAGCAAAGCCTTGAGCAATTCCTAGGATAATTCCATCGGTAATTTTTAGATCTCCTATGTTTTTGTGCCCTGAATGTTTTGCTTTAAATTCTAAATATCCAGTTATAAGAAGAAGACAGCCAATTATTATGGTTATTAATTTTCCGGTTAGATTAAAATGAAATTCTAAAGATGTTAAGATTTTTATAAGAGCAAGGCCTAGAACGCCACTTATTAATGTTGATATAAAAAGGAATTTTAGAAGGTTTTGATTGTCTTTTGTTTGAGTTTTGTATTGGATAGCAGTTTTAACTAGCTCAACAACATCTTTATTAAAGTATATAAGAGCGGCGAGAAATGTGCCAAGATGCAGGAAAAGAGCTTGTTTTATAATTAAATCGATGCTAAATTCAGAAGAAAGAAAGGTTTTTTTGACCAATATCAGTAAACCCTCGGAGCTTACTGGCAACCATTCAGCAATTCCTTGTATTGTTCCTAATACGATTTGTTCTAACATAATATTTAAATATTTAATTACTATTAATAATTTTTTATTATTATAACAGGATTTGGCTTGTTTAGTATTTTGATTTAAGATAAAATAAGCAATCTTAGAAAGAAATAAATTTATGTTAAAGCCTAATAAAAAATATATGACTATGGCTATCGAAAAAGCTAAACAGGGGGTGATTACTGGTCAGACACCTTTTGGAGCCTGTATTGTAAAAAATGGCAAGGTGCTTGCCTGTGAACATAATGTGGTTTTTAAAAGTACGGATATAACTGCACATGCTGAAATTAATGCAATAAGGGTGGCATGTAAGAAGACAGGGTCTGTCGATTTAAAAGGCAGTGTAATATACTCTACATGCGAGCCATGTCCGATGTGCTTTAGTGCTTGTCATTGGGCAAACATCTCAATGATAGTTTATGGTGCAAAAATTAAGAATGCAAAGTTTGCAGGTTTTAATGAATTGGATATTTCCAATAAAAGGCTAAGAACTTTGGGCGGGTCATCTATTGAGATAGTAGATGGTTTTATGAAAGAAGACAACGAAGAGCTATTTAGGTTTTGGATGAACAAAAAGGATAAGAGGAGCTATTAATATGGCAAAAAAGTCGAAAGGTATTATTGTTTTGGGTGTGCTCCTGATTTTATTAGGAACATTTTGGTTGTCGTTAATTTATCAAAGAGGAAAAAGTTTTATTCCAAAAGAAAAACAACCATATTTTAAGGAGTATGGAGTAAAAGCAATTGATTATGTAGCATTAGGAAATGAAATGAAAGAGATTCTTGCCGAGTCTAAAAGATCTTCGGCAGTAAACGTTCCAACTTTAGATAGGAAAGCCATTATTGTATTTTGGATCATTGTTTGTTTTGAGCTTATATGTGCTTTTTTATATCTGGGGTCAGGGATCTCTCTTCTGAGATTTCATTCGCTTGCAAGAGGATTTACAATCTTTACTTTGCTATTTGACTCTTTTTTAAAATGTGCGGCAGTTGTTTATCAAAGCTATATTTTAGAATTATTAGGTCAGTCTGTTTCTAAAAACATAGTTTTTAATTATTTTGCACCCACCAATGGTTTTATGTCAAAGGTATCTGCCTATTTAACAGGTGTAGGATTTGTTCAGAAAGATTCTTTGATTTATATATTGAGTTATTTGTTCTGCTTATTCTTATGTTTTTATTTTCTTACTAGGAAAAGTGTTATTAAACAATTTAATCAGTAAAGTTTTGTGCGAGGAGATATTATGAGAAAAGTTTTTATTATTTTTGTATGTGTTTTTTGTGCAGGATGCATGGCGATAAACGCAGAGCCTGAAGGCTTTAAAAGTGTTGTGTTAAAGAGCACAGAGTTTACTCATATTGCCCAGATTAAAAATGGTATGAGTAAGGAAACAGTTTTTGATATTATGGGCAGCAAAGTTGTTATTGGTTATAAAGAAAGTGAAACATTCGAGAATACATTTGAACCGATTGTCGTAACTAATCCCCACCGTAGTGAGGTTTTAAAAGGGAAAAATAAAGTTTACGATGTAGTATATTATTTTACTTCTGTGAAGAATTCTGATGGTAAAGTTTCTGACGATGAATTGACTCCACTTGTTTTTCAAGGCGATAGGTTTGTTGGAAAAGGATGGAAGTATTTATCTAAACTAAAAAGAAAAATTTCTAAAAAATAACAATAAAGCTTAATTGAATTGAAAGATTGTTTACTAACGCCACTTATTTCTTTATCTAAAGAAAAATATCCTATAGAATGGAGCGAAGAGTTCTTGTTAGGCTCTTTGCTGGATGTTGAGATAGGCTTTGGGACTGGTGAATTCCTTATCGCAGAAGCCATTAATAACCCAGGCAGAAATTATGTAGGTATTGAGCAAAATTGGGAAAGAATTGTTAAGACTCTTAAAGTAATTACACGTCTGCATAAAGAAGGTAAGCCACTAAACAATATTAGAATTCTTCGCATAGATGCAACTGTTGCTTTTGAAAGACTATTTGCGCAAAAAAGCATTAATTCTATTTATTGTCTTTACCCATGTCCTTGGCCAAAGAAGGGACACATAAAAAACAGATTATTCTCATGTAGTTTTTTAAAACTTTTAAATAGTCGTTTAAAGGTAGGCGGAGATTTAAGAATTGTTACAGATTTTTATCTTTATTTTGAGTGGGTTATAGAGCAGTCAGAGGATGCAGGCTTTAGCGTATTAACAAATAGAGTTAAGCCAAAATATAATACAAAGTTTGAGCTTAAGTGGTGTGAAGGGGGACAAGAAGAATTTTTTGAGATAAAAATGCACAAAAAAAGCCACGTTAATGTTATTGAAAGGCAAGGTGTAGAGTTGAAAACATATAAAGTAAAAGATTTTGCATATGACAATTTTAGTTTTGAGAATAAAAAAGGCGAGATATCTGTTATTTTAAAAGATAAGCTTTTTGATAAAGATAATAAAAGGGCAATGATTTATGTAATTGTTTCAGAGCAAAATTTGACACAACATCTTTGGGTTTCTATTATTAAAGGTAAGGATTTCTGGTATATTGCTCGTGCAGAAGGACAAAAATTTTTTGCTACGCCAGCAATTTCAGAAGCAATAAAACTAATCTATGAAGCAGCTAAGTTAAGCAGTGAATAAGCGAGAATGAAAGTAAAAATAATAAGAAAAATAATTTTTTTAAGTTTTGTTTTTGTAGCAGTAGTTTCTTGTCCTGTATTGGCAATAAAAAGTTACAATGTATCGTGTAAGTCTGCAATTTTTTCAGATAGCACTAAGGTAAAAAGGTTGTATGGTAAAAATGTTCATAAAAAAGTAATACCTGCAAGTACAACTAAAGTAATGACAGCATTGCTTGTTTTAGAGCATTTGTCTTTAGACAAATATGTGACAGTAAGAAAAAGTGCTACGGGAGTTCAACCTACAAAGCTTTATCTTAAAGTTGGAGAAAAGTATAGGGTAAGAGATTTGCTCTATGCGATTATTATTAAATCTGCTAATGATGCGAGCATTGTTTTGGCTGAGGCGGTTTCAGGTTCAGAAGCTAGTTTTGTTAAGTTAATGAATAAAAAGGCAAAAGAGATTGGGGCAAAACATACAAATTTTGCAAATTCTAATGGTTTGCCTTCAAAAAGAGTCAGACAATATACAACAGCTTATGATATGTATTTGATATTTAGAAAGGCTTTGCGTCATAGTTTTTTTAGAAAGGCTATTAAGTACAAATATAAAAATATTTATTCAAAGGCTGGGAGAAAAATAGCCCTTGAAAGTCATAATAAAATTTTGTTTAAAGATTGGAAGAGAAAAGTGTATGGCAAAACTGGCTATACAAAGGCAGCGGGGGCTTGTTTTGTGGGAACTATTGAAAAGAAAGACAGTACGTTGATAATAGGCGTTTTTAATTGTCCAAAACGATGGTATGATATCAAATATATTATTAGACGCTTTGGAGGAATATCGCTTTAGTGGTTAAATAAATGTTCTAGCTTTTATTTAGGAATCGTGATATTCTTTGGTTTGCGTTTAAAGCAGGATTAGACATTAAATACATATAATAAGTAGTTATTTTAATAAATACTTTAAAAGGAGTCTTAAATGGAAAAGAAAAAAAGAATTTTAGCTTTTGTAAGTATTTTGGCTTGGGGCATGTTTTTGGGAATGGTTGTCTTAGCTGCACAGCTTTTTGCTAATAGAATGTTAAGTCAGCAGAGTCAGATATTAAAGTCTCAAAAAGGGATAGAGCAGGCTTTGAAAGTTCAATTTGTTCCAGAAACTTCAATAATGACTGATGTTCTAAAAGCGCAGAAAGATCTTATTGCTAGAGTGGCAAGATTAGAAAACACTTTAAACATTGTGAAAGCAAATCTTGGTGATAGACAGGCAAAAAGACAAGCACCACCATCTGAAGATTACAACAAGGTACATGAGATACCAGTTGAGCATTCCCAGATAAGCGGTTCAAAAGACTCTCCAATAACAATAGTTGAGTTTGCAGATTTTCAGTGTCCGTATTGCGCTAAATTTCATGGTCCTATTTTAGAGGTTTTAAAAGCTTATCCTGGCAAAGTTAAATATGTTTTAAAGAATTTTCCTTTAGGTTTTCACAAGGAAGCAAAACCTGCATCAAAAGCAGCTTTTGCAGCTGGCGAACAAGGAAAATATTGGGAAATGGTGGAATTGCTTTTAGAAAATGGAAAGAATTTAAATCAGGAAAAATTTGAGGAGCTTGCAAAAGAAATAGGTTTAAACGTAAAGAAATTCTTAAAAGCCTTAAAAGATAATGATGCAAAATATGAAGAATTCATTAAGAAAGATATTGATTTGGCGGGTAAGATAGGTGTTCGTGGTACGCCAACGTTCTTTCTTGATGGCAAGAAAACAAGGGCAAGAAATTTTGAGGGATTTAAAAAAGAAATAGATGCAATATTAAATAAAAAATAATAAGTATTAAAGAATAAATAATAAAAGAACATTATCGTCCTTGTATTACAAATTGATCGGAACGATAATAAATGGAGGAGTAAATAATGACAAAAGTTGGCGGTTTAACAAGTAAATATTATAAAGAGACTCGTGGGGTTAAAGTGTCTGGAGGTCAGGTTGTCAAGTCTGGTACTGTTTTGACTCGTCAAGGAGATAAGTGGAAACCAGGTTTAAATGTTATTGGAAGGACTCTTTTAACAGCTGCTTGTGATGGTGAAGTTTACTTTACTAAGAAAAAAGGAAATTATAAGAAAGAAGTTACGTACATTAATATTAAACAAATAGAGAAGAAGTCTTAGTTTAGCAAGTTATGTGTGGAATAATTGGTTATGTTGGAGACAAACAAGCGCCGCCAATACTCATTGAAGCGCTTAAGAAGTTAGAGTACAGAGGATACGACTCAAGTGGAGTGGGTATTGTAGCTAAAGATCAAAATAAGATTTTTGCTCAAAAGACTCATGGCAAGATTGCTAGTCTTGAAAGTTTGATCAAGTCCCATCCTTTTCCGAAAGGGTCTGTGGGCATCTCTCATACACGTTGGGCTACGCATGGTGCGCCAAACAAAATAAATTCACATCCACATTTCGATTGTACTAAAAAGATACTAATAGTTCATAACGGTATTATTGAAAATTATGAGAGACTAAGAGAGGGCCTAAAAAAAAGAGGCCATAAGATAGTTTCAGATACTGATACTGAGATTATTGCTCACCTAATTGAAGAAAGTTATAAGGGCAATCTTTTAAAAGCTACCCAAAAGACTATTAAGCAGCTAAGAGGCGCATTTGCGCTAGGCGTTATTTGTTCTGATGAACCGGATGTTCTAGTTGCTGCTCGTCTAGGTTCTCCTTTAATTATCGGAGTTGGTAAGAATGAGAATTTTATTGCATCGGATGTTCCTGCCATTTTAAATCATACTAATAAAGTAATTTATTTAAAAGAAGGTCAGCTAGCTGCTATTAAGAAGAACAGTATTGCAACTTTTGATTTTGACGGAAAATCGGTTAAATCAAAAATCAATAAAGTAAATTTTAAGCCTAATTCAGTTAAGAAGCAGGGTTATCCACATTTTATGCTTAAAGAGATTCATGAGCAGCCGGATGTTTTAAAACAAATGTTCCGTGAAAGAATTAGCGGTAATAATATTCATTTAAAAGGATTGAATTTAACTGACAAACAGTTAGGGAAAATAAAAAATATTGTTATTGTTGCTTGTGGTACGGCATATCATGCAGGTATGGTGGGTAGATATTTAATTGAATCTTTGTCGGGAATTCCTGTTTCAATAGATGTTTCAAGTGAGTTTAGATATCGCGATCCAATTATCACAAAAAATAGTTTAGTTGTTGCTGTTAGTCAATCAGGTGAAACTGCAGATACTCTGGCGGCTGTTAAGGAAGCAAAGCAAAAGGGTGCAAATATTGTATCTGTTTGCAATGTGTTAGGTTCATCTTTAGCACGTGTATCAGATGGCATTCGTTATACTCATGCAGGTGCTGAAATAGGAGTTGCGTCAACTAAGGCATATACAGCACAGTTGGGTATTTTTTATTTGTTGGCAATAAAGCTAGGTCTTACAAATAAGAAATTGTCTAAAAAAGAAGCTGTAAAGATAATCAAAGATTTAAAACATGTACCATCGCATTATGCGCATATTTTAAAGAATAAAAATGTGATAGCAAGAATCGCAAGAGCTAATTCTCATTTTGGATGTTTTCTTTTCTTAGGAAGAAATATTAATTTCCCATCAGCGCTTGAGGGCGCTTTAAAGCTTAAAGAGATATCTTATATCCCAGCAGAGGGATATGCTGCAGGTGAAATGAAGCATGGTCCAATTGCACTTATTGACGAATATAGAGCTGTTATTTGCATTACTCCTGAATCTGATACTTACGAGAAAATGGTATCAAATATTCAAGAGATAAAGTCAAGAAAGGGTAAGATCATTGCAATTGCAACAGAAGGTGATGCTGGTATTAAAAAGCATGCCGGAAATGTAATTTATGTGCCAAAAGTAAATAAGCTCTTAACTCCATTACTTACAGCTCTTCCGCTACAGTTAATTGCGTATTATATTTCAGTTAAACGAGGTTGTGATGTTGATCATCCTCGCAACTTAGCAAAATCAGTTACAGTCGAATAGCTAGTAAAATACAAAACACAAGTAATTGTCATCCCTGCGAATGCACGTAAAGTCTCGTTGGGACCACGTCCCTTTACGGGCAGGGATCTCCGTTTTTAAGATTAACGTTTCTCAAATTGTTAAGCAAGATTCCTGCATTCGCAGGAATGATAGCAGGTATTAAAAATGTTATTTATTGTTTCAACTCCAATCGGAAATTTAGGCGACATTACCTTTCGTGCTGTTGAGGTACTTAAGGGTGTTGATTTGATCGCTGCAGAAGATACTCGTCATACTAAAACTCTTCTTAATCATTACAATATTAAAACTCCTCTCACAAGTTATTTTGAACATAATAAAATTAAGAAAGCTGATAAAATCTTAGATCTACTAAAGGGTGGTCAAGATGTTGCTCTTGTAACTGATGCTGGCACGCCAGGCATTAGCGACCCAGGATATAGATTGATAAATCTCGCCAAAGAACAAGGGCTAGAGGTGAATGTTGTGCCAGGGGCAACGGCGCTTATTGCTGCTTTATCAGCATCAGGCTTGCCATCTGATAGGTTTGTATTTGAGGGGTTTTTGCCGCCCAAAATGGTTGCTCGTAAAAAACGTTTATTAAAGTCGCAAGATGCAAATTGTACTGTTATTTTTTATGAATCTCCGCATAGGATACTTAAAACTTTAGAAGACGTTTCAGCGGTCCTGCCGCACGTCAAGGTCGTGGTTGCACGTGAGCTTACAAAGAAGTTTGAAGAAGTAAAAGAGGGTACCGCAAGGGAGCTTGTTGATCATTTCACTAAAAACAAACCTCGTGGCGAGTTTGTTTTGTTGCTTAGTAAAAAATAGAGGTAGTTTATTTTTTCTTGACAATATTGTCTTTAAATGGCATACTCTTTTCAATAAACATTAACCTTTAAATTAGCTCAGAGAGGCTGGTAAGGCACAATGAAAGAAAAATGTAACAATATAAAGCACGTCTTTAACAAGGGACGGGCTTTTTTTTGTGCCCAGGAGAATAGATATGTCTAAAATAATAGATAAAGAAAACATTAGGCGCGCCATAACAAGAATTTCTCATGAGATATTAGAGAAGAACAAGGGTTCAGAAGATTTGTGCCTTATTGGAATACGTACTCGTGGAGCAGTTTTGGCAGAGCGTATAAATGAATGCATAAAGCAAATTGAAGGAGCAGCGCTTCCTTTAGGGATTCTAGATATAACTCTCTACAGAGATGATCTGACGCTTGTATCAACACAGCCGATAGTTCATGAGACGCTTATTAACTTTGACATAGCAGATAAGAAAATAGTTTTGGTAGACGATGTACTTTTTACTGGACGAACAATAAGAGCAGCATTAGACGCGCTGATAGATTTTGGTAGACCATCGAGTATTCAGCTTGCAGTACTTGTGGACCGTGGTCATAGGGAGTTGCCGATAAGAGCAGATTATGTTGGTAAAAATATACCAACTTCAATAGATGAAAACGTAAATGTTGTGCTAGAGGAAACAGATAAAGAACAAGATCAAGTGATTGTAGAAACAGGGGGTGCAAAATGAGCGAATGGATAAAACACGACCTTCTGGATTTGCAAAATCTAAGCAAAGAAGAAATAGAGCTTATTTTAGAGACAGCTAAATCTTTTAAAGAGGTTTCTTCTCGAGATGTTAAAAAAGTTCCTGCACTAAGAGGAAAGACTGTTGTAATGCTCTTCTTTGAGAATTCGACTAGAACTCGTATGTCATTTGAATTGGCAGCAAAAAGACTTTCAGCTGATACTATAAACATTGCAATATCAAGTAGCTCGCTTTCAAAAGGAGAAACGATTCTTGATACTGCAAGAAACATAGAGGCTATGAATGTAGATGCAATAATTGTTAGGCACCCTACGGCAGGTGTGCCAAAAATTTTATCAGAGAATTTAGGACCATCGATAATAAATGCTGGAGATGGATGTAGGTCTCATCCGACACAAGCCCTTTTGGATATGTTTACTATAAAAGAAAAGTTGGGAAAAATAGAAGGTTTAGAAGTAGGAATTGTAGGAGACATAGCGCATTCAAGAGTAGCGCGATCAAATATATGTGGCCTAAATAAACTTGGAGCAAAGGTAACAGTGTGCGGACCAGCGACGCTAATACCATCTGATATAGAGAAGTTAGGGGTTAAGGTAAGTCATGATGTAGATGAAATTATAAAAAATAGTGATGTAATTATGCTTCTTAGAATACAGAAGGAAAGACAAGAAGATAAGTTTTTGCCATCTATAAGAGAATATGCAAAAGTATTTGGTATAAACAAAAATAGGCTTAAAAATGCAAAAAAAGATTTGCTTATAATGCATCCTGGTCCAACGAATAGAGGGGTAGAGTTATCAGCGGAAGTTGCCGACGGAGAATATTCTGTAATTTTAGATCAGGTGACAAACGGAGTTGCCGTTAGGATGGCAATTTTATATTTACTTTTAGGTACGAAAGAAATAAAGACAGAGGAGGTAAGCTAATGTCATTATTAATAAAGAATGCAATCATAGTTAGTTTTAAAAATATTTCTAAAGAAAAACAAGATATATTAATTGAAAAAGGTTTGATAAAGAAAATAGGTACATCAATAAAAGAGAAGGCAGCAAAGACAATTGATGCAAAGGGTAAAATTGTCATGCCAGGTTTTATAGATTTACATTCGCATCTTCGTGAGCCTGGACGAGAAGATAAAGAAACAATAGAGACAGGTTCTCTAGCAGCAGCAAAAGGCGGGTTTACAACAATTATGTGCATGGCAAATACAAACCCTGTTATTGATAATTGTATGATAGTTGAGTCTATAATAAAAGAAGCGAAAAGAGTTGGATTGGTTAATGTAATTCCTGTTGGAGCAATAACTAGGGGATTAAATTCGGAAGAATTGACTGATATGGTTGAGCTAAAAAGCGCTGGATGTTTAGCGCTTTCCGATGATGGCAGGTCGGTGTTAAATAGCAATTTGATGCGCCTTGCTCTGCAATATTCTAGCATGGCTGAGATATTGCTTATTGAACATTGTGAAGACGACTTTTTAAGTAGCGGCGGTATGATGAACGAAGGGTATAACTCTACACTTCTTGGTATTAAACCAGACCCCGGAGTGTCAGAGACAGTTATATTGGCAAGGGACATAGAACTTGTTAATTATACAAAAACTAAGATACATTTTGCACACATAAGTTTAAAACGTTCGACGGAACTTATTAAAAATGCAAAGAAAAGCGGTATAAATGTGACGGCAGAGGCATGCCCACATCATTTTACACTGACCGATGATGCAGTGAAGAGTTTTGATACGAGCACAAAAGTCAAACCACCTTTAAGAAGTAAAGAAGATGTGGATGCAATAAAACAGGCTTTATCTGATGGGACGATTGATTGTATATCAACAGATCACGCTCCTCATTCGAAGGAAGATAAAGAAGCTGATTTTGATAATGCGCCTTTTGGAATGATAGGTTTTGAGACAGCTTTAGGGCTTGCAATCAAAGAGTTGGTTGATGCAAAAGTAATAGCTTTACCTAAGTTGGTTGAGCTTATGTCAAAGAATCCTGCAGGAATCATAGGGCTTAAAAACAAGGGTGATATAAAAGAAGGAATGGATGCTGACATAGTTATCGTAGACGATAAAAAGGATTGGGAGTTTAAGAAAGAAGATATTGCCTCTAAATCAAAGAATTCTCCTTTCATAGGAATGATGTTAAAAGGAGAGGTTCAGACAACAATTTGTGCAGGAAAAATAACATATCAGAAATAAGGATTAAGGTTTAAGGATTAAGGTAAAGAATAATAAATTAAAAACTTTGGGATTTTAATAAAAAATGGTTAATTTAAAAACTCCCGAGGCTAAAGAAAAAGAAGAAATAATCATGAATCAAAAAATAGTTATTTCAGTTATAGGCGGACATGATGTAGATGAAGATACAATTGATCTTGCATATAAAGTAGGTTCTATTGTAGCAAAGTCAGGTGCTATACTTGCATGCGGAGGTTTGTTTGGAGTTATGGAGGCTGCATCAAAAGGAGCAAAAGAGGCAGGTGGCTTAACGATAGGTCTTTTGCCAGGAAAAGATAAACAAGAAGCTAACCCCTACATTGATATTGCACTACCCACCACTATAGGCTACGCCAGAAATGCTATGGTTGTAGCATCAGCAAATATTGTTATTGCGCTACCAGGAAGTCACGGTACTTTATCAGAAATATGTTATGGACTGGTTTATAAAAGACCCATCATTGATTTAGGCAATTGGGATAAAGATGGGCTTATTAAAGTTGATAATTTAGAAGATTTGTCAAATAAAATTGCTGAATTGATCAGTGAAATCAATGTTTAATTAGATATTTGCAATATTTGCTATTTGGACTATAATATCCAACATATAAATATAATACTAATAATAATATAAATTTAGTATGATTAAGTCGCAGAACACATATAAAATCATCTCAAACAAACAGGTAAGCGAGAAATTCTTTCATATTTGTATTGATGCAAAATCAATATTAAAGAAGATTAAGCCGGGTCAGTTTGTTCATGTCAAAATAGATGACACTTTAACACCTTTTTTAAGAAGGCCATTTAGCATACATAGAGCTGATAGTTGCTTAGAAATTCTTTATGAGATTTTAGGTGAAGGCACAAAGAAACTTGCCAAGAAAAAGAAGGGTGACTCTTTAGACATTATTGGCCCTTTGGGAAATAACTTTAGCGCTCCACCAGAAGGTACAAAGAATATAACTATTGTTACAGGCGGTGTTGGGGTAGCGCCATTTTTAGCTTTAACAGATATTCTTAAAAATAAGAAATATAATATTACGCTGCTTTATGGCGGACGTAATAGCGACTATGTGTTTAGTCTAAAAAGTTTTCTAAAGAACAAATGCAAGGTGTTTATATCTACTGATGATGGAAGCGTAGGGGTTCACGGAAGAGTTGATAAGTTTTTCAAAAATATAAGTTTTGAAGATGCATTTATTTATACTTGCGGTCCTGAGCCTATGATAAAAGAAGTACAGAAATTTGCAGTTAAGAATAAAATAAAAGGAGAAGCATCTTTAGAAGAAGTTATGGCTTGTGGCATAGGAGCTTGTTTAGGCTGTGCAACAAAAACAAAAGATGGTTTTAAATTGGTTTGTTATGATGGGCCAGTATTTGATTTAGAAAAATTAGACTTTAATGCAAACGGGAAATGCAAATGCAAATAGTTTTATATGTATTGTTAGGATTAATAGGTGGTGGAGTCGGAGGTGCTCTTGGATTAGGAGGAGGGTCGATATTGGTTCCTGGGCTGGTATTTCTTTTTGGGCTAAGTCAGCACGAAGCACAGGGAACATCGCTTGCAGTAATGCTTCCGCCTATATTTATTTTAGCTGTTATGCGTTATTATCATGCAGGCCATGTAAATGTTAAAATGGCAGCTATCATTGCGATAGGATTTGTTGTTGGAGCTTTAATTGGAGCACATTGTGCTCAATATATACCAGACACTCATTTAAAAAAAATATTTGGAACATTCCTGATACTTATGGGGATTAAAATGTTAATATAGTTGCCCTGTCATCCCTGCGCAGGAATGACAGCAGAGAAGAAATTATGAATTTAAAAGTAAAAATAGGAAAATTAAAATTTAGCAATCCAGTTACAGTCGCGTCTGGTACTTTTAGTTATATGAAAGAATATAGCTCTATTGCCGAAATAAAAAAGCTGGGGGCCGTAGTTGCTAAAACAATTACTTTAAATGCTAGAGAGGGAAACCCATCTCCAAGAATTGTTGAAACAGCTGCAGGAATGGTTAATGCAATAGGTATTGAGAATAGAGGCGCAGATTATTTTATTGAAACAAAATTGCCTGAGCTTAAAAAGTTGGGTGTGCCGCTTGTTGTTAGTGTGTCTGCCAAAGAAGATAAAGAGTTGATATCATTAGTTAAAAAATTAAACAAAGCAAAAGGTATCGCCGCAATTGAATTAAATCTATCTTGTCCGAATTTAAAACATAAAACACTTGTTGCTCAGGATAAATATGCGACGTACAGAGTAATAAAAGCTGTTAAGAAGGCAACCAAATTACCTATAATTGCAAAACTATCTCCAAATGTAACTGATATAGTGCTTATTGCAAAATCTGCAGAGCGTGCAGGCGCTGATGCGTTAAGCTTGGTTAATACATTTTCAGCTATGGTAATAGATATTGATAAACGTAAATCTAAAATAGGAAACTTTACGGGCGGCTTAAGCGGGCCTGCGATAAAACCAATAGCAGTCAAGATGGTATATGATGTTGCACAGACGGTTAAGATACCAATTATTGCAATGGGTGGCATTATGAATGCAGATGATGCATTAGAATTTATTATAGCAGGCGCTAGTATGGTTGCTGTGGGTACTGCTAATTTTGTTAATCCATCAGCGCCAAAAGAAATTCTTGCTGGCATAAAAAGTTATATGAAGAAAAATAAAATTAGAGACATAAAGAAATTAATTGGAAGCATAAAGAAGGGCTAGAAGATGTCTATCAATAAAAAAGGTGAAATTATAGTAGCAGTAGATGTCCCAACGTTTGAAGAGGCGAGCAAAATCGTTGATTCATTAGTTGATAAAATTGATATATTTAAAATTGGGAGTCAGCTTTTTACAGCATGTGGTCCATTTATTATTCGCTATGTTGCAGCAAAGGGAAAGAAAATATTCTTAGATCTTAAGTTTCATGACATACCAAATACTGTAGCAAACGCGGTTACCGCATCTGTCAATCTTAATAAAGCTGTTTTTGATTTAGCATCAGAAGATGACAAGAGAATAGAAATAAGCCCTGATGCTGGAATATTTATGCTTACAGTTCATACTTTAGGTGGAGAGGAAATGCTTAAAAGAGCGGTTGAGGCAGCAGAATCCCAAGCAAAAGAATTAGGAGTTTTACGACCTAAAATAGTAGGTATTACAGTTTTGACAAGTGATGTGAAAACAGAGAATGTAGCTCAAATTGTATTAGAAAGAGCTACTTTAGCGAAGAAATGTGGGCTTGATGGTGTTGTTGCATCATCCTGCGAGGCGGCGATGATAAGAAAAGAATTAGGGGAAGATTTTATTATAATAACACCTGGTATTCGCCCGTCTGGGGCAGATGCAGGTGACCAAAAAAGAGTTACTACGCCAAGCGAGGCAATAAAAAATGGTAGCAACTTTTTAGTTATAGGTAGACCAATAGTTAAAGCAGATGATCTAGCTGTTGCTGCAGAAAATATATTAAAAGAAATAAACAATTTATAGATTCCGACGTTTGCTTGCGCAAAGTCGGGATAAATTCGCACTTATGATTTATGATTCTTCCAATCGCATAAATCATGTGCTCATTTAGGAGATAGGTATGACTCAGCAAATACAAGAACTTATTAATAAAATAAAATCAGAGGGCGTAGAAGAGGCACAATCTAAAGCACAAGAGATAGAGGCTGACGCTCAATCTCAGTCTAAGATAATTTTAGAAGATGCTAAGAAAAAAGCAGAGAAGATGATAAATGATGCAAATGCTGAAATAGAAAAAACAGAGCAAGCATCTAAAATGAATCTTTTGCAGGCGTCGAGAGATGTTGTTCTCTCTTTAAGAGAAGAATTGCAAAACATATTAAGCAAGGTAGTAAGTAAAAATGTGAAATCAAGCCTATCAGCTGATAAGCTTTCTAAAATTATTGAAGACATAATTGAGAAGTCGGCAGAAACAAAATCTTTGGATGAAAGCATAGAGGTTGTTTTAAGTCCGAAGGATTTGGACTCTTTAAAGGAAAGCCTTTTATCCGGTTTAGGTAAGAAGCTTGAAGGCAAGATTGAGTTAAAAGCATCTGAAGATATATCAAGCGGATTTACAATTAGCTTTGATGAAGGAAAATCTTGTTTTGATTTTACTGACGAGAGTTTGACAGAATATTTAAGCGTGTATTTAAACTCACAATTATCTGATTTAATAAATAATTCAAAATAAAAATATAATGGGACAAAAATATTATTATTTAGTGGCAAGTTTGCCAATTATAAACTTTGATAGTAAGCCTTCAATATCAGTTAAGGAGTTTTTATCAGATTGTAAAAGGCTTTTGCATGCAGAAGATTATGAATTGCTTAGCATGGCTTTATCAGGCAAAGAACATTATGATAAAACAACCAATAATTTTCTTAATACATGGATAGAATTTAATAGAAGTTGTTGCAATGAAATGGCTTGTTTTAGATCTTTAAAGAAAGACAAAGATCCTTCAAGTTATATAAGAGGAGATCGTTCTATACAGGCAAATATTATAGAGGTTTTAAATCAAGCTTTTAAGGCACCTGATCTTTTATCAGGAGAAAAGATTTTAGATAAAGCTAAATGGATATTTTTAGATAATTTACTTTCACAACATTATTTTGACTTTGAATGTGTGTTATCTTATGGATTTAAATTAAAGATTTTAGAACGCTATCAAGAGTTTGGTTCTGGAAAAGGAAAAGAAGTTTTAGAACAATATAAAATAATAGAAAAGTTAGACAAAATACTTGTTAATTAATAGAAGAGGTATATATGCAAGATAAAATAAAAAGATGTGGTAAAGTTCTTGGAGTGAACGGCAATATGGTTGCTGTTCAATTTACAGATAAGGTTATACAAAATGAAGTAGCTTATGTTGTGATGGGGGACGAAAGGCTAAAGTCTGAGGTCATTCGCGTTAAAGGTTCTCGCTGCGATCTTCAGGTATTTGAAGATACCATTGGCATAAGAATAGGAGATAAGGTTGAGTTCTCTGGAGAGTTATTGAGCGTTGAATTAGGCCCAGGTCTTTTGGGTCAAGTCTATGATGGTCTACAAAATCCGCTTTCTAGACTTGCTGAGCAGCATGGATTTTTCTTAAAAAGAGGATCATATTTAGAAGCTTTGGACAAAGAGCAAACTTGGGAGTTTACTCCTGAAGTAAAAGTAGGAGATAAGTTACGCGCAGGACAGCAAGTAGGTAGCGTTCCTGAAAAAGTTTTTAAGCATAAAATAATGGTTCCTTTTGATTTGAAAGGCACTCTTGAAGTTGTAAGCATTAAAGATAAAGGCGAGTATAAAATACATGACCAAATGGCAGTTTTAAAAGACGAGATAGATAAAGAACATGTTTTAACTATGGTTCAGAATTGGCCAGTTAAAGAACCGATAAAAGCGTATGCCGAAAAATGTAAGCCAACAGAACCTTTGATTTCAAAAATAAGAATTATAGATACGTTTGTTCCTGTTGCTATCGGGGGGACATTTTGCACTCCAGGACCATTTGGCGCAGGCAAAACAGTTTTGCAACATTTGTTGAGTCGTCATGCTGAGGTTGATATCGTTGTAGTAGCCGCTTGTGGTGAACGTGCAGGTGAAGTTGTTGAAATATTAGAAGAGTTTCCAGAGCTTATTGATCCTCGCACAGGAAAGAGTTTGATGGAGCGTACAATAATAATTTGTAATACAAGTTCAATGCCTGTTGCTGCTCGCGAATCAAGTGTTTATACAGCAGTTACCTTGGCTGAATATTATAGGCAAATGGGGTTAAATGTTCTTTTGCTAGCTGATTCTACTTCGCGTTGGGCTCAGGCTATGAGAGAAATGTCAGGAAGATTAGAAGAGATTCCAGGTGAAGAGGCGTTTCCAGCTTATCTTGAGTCGAGGATAGCATCGTTTTATGAGCGTGCAGGACTTGTTAAATTAAGAGATGGCAGTATGGGATCTGTAACAATAGGTGGCGCTGTTTCTCCTGCTGGAGGAAATTTTGAAGAGCCTGTAACGCAGGCAACGCTTAAAGTTGTTGGCGCTTTTCATGGCCTTTCAAGAGATAGAGCGAACGCAAGAAAATATCCTGCAATTGACCCGCTAGATAGTTGGAGTAAATATAAAAGTTTTATTGATGCTGATAAGGTTGCTTTGAGCATTTCGGCTTTAAAGAGATCTCAAGATGTAGATCAGATGATGAAAGTTGTTGGAGAAGAGGGCACATCTATTGATGATTTTGTTGATTATTTAAAAGGCGATTTCTTTGATGATGTTTATTTGCAACAGAATGCTTTCGATAAGACAGACGAGGCAACCGCATCTGAACGTCAGAAATATGTATTTGATATTATAAGTGAAATTATGGATCAAGATTTTAGTTTTGATGATAAAGATTCTGCAAGAAAGTTCTTTCAAGAATTAAGACAAATTTTTATTAATTGGAATTCTTGTGGTTTTGATACAGATGAATTTAAGAAACAAGAAGAAGAGATAAAGAATAAAATCGCAAACGCGTAAGATCGGGGTTTATAAAATGCAAAAAATATATAGTCAGATTATACAAATAGCAGGTGACGTTATAACAGTTGAAGCAGAAGGTATCTCGTATAAAGAATTAGCTGAAGTAAAGACTAGTCGTGGCATTGCTTTGGCGCAAGTAATTCGTTTAGATGGAAATAAGGTATATCTTCAGGTTTTATCTGGAAGTCGAGGTATTGCAACAAACGATAAGGTACGTTTTTTAAAGCATCCTGTTCAAGTATCATTTTCAGATAATCTTTTAGGTAGAGTTTTTACTGGTTCAGGTGATTCAAGGGATAACGGACCAGCGCTGAGAGATAATATGATAGACATTGGCGGCCCGTCAGTTAATCCAACAAAAAGGATTGTTCCGAAGAATATGATACGAACAGGTATTCCAATGATTGATATTTTTAATTCATTGGTTGAGTCTCAAAAGCTTCCTATTTTTTCAGTTGCAGGCGAGCCGTATAATCCTCTCTTAGCTCGTATAGCGATGCAAGCTGAAGTTGATATGATAGTTTTGGGCGGCATGGGTCTTAAGCACGATGATTATTTATTTTTTAAAGATACTTTAGAGGAGCATGGAGCATTATCAAAATCAATTTTATTTGTTCACACTGCATCAGACCCAACAGTTGAATGTTTGCTAGTTCCTGATATGTGTTTAGCTGTTGCTGAACAATTTGCTTTGCAAGGCAAGAAGGTTCTGGTTCTTTTAACTGATATGACGAATTTTTGTGATTCTTTAAAAGAGATTGCAATTACGATGGAACAAATTCCATCAAATCGTGGTTATCCAGGAGATCTTTATAGCCAACTAGCATCAAGATATGAAAAGGCAGTTGATTTCTCTGATGCAGGATCAATTACTGTTTTAGCTGTAACAACTATGCCAGGAGACGATGTTACTCATCCAGTTCCTGATAATACTGGATATATTACCGAGGGGCAATTTTATCTTCGCGACGGTCATATTGAACCATTTGGTTCTTTAAGTAGATTAAAACAACAAGTTAATGGAGATACTCGTTCAGATCATAGAACTATAATGGATCGCATGATACAGCTTTTTGCAGATTATAGAGAAACTAAAGAAAAGCAATCAATGGGGTTTCAAATGAGCTCGTGGGATAAAAAGCTTTTAGACTACGGAAAGCGTTTTGAAACAGATTTAATGGATTTATCTGTAAACATTCCTTTAGAGCAAGCCCTTGATTTGGGATGGAAAATATTATCTGATATCTTCGAACCTACAGAAATAGGAATTAAAGAATCTTTAGCAAAGGAATATTGGCCAAAACAGGCTGCCTAAGATGAGTAAAATAAAATTAACAAAAGGTGCGTTAAGGCTACAAAGAGATAATCTAGAACGTTTTAGACATTATCTTCCGACCTTACAATTAAAAAAGCAACAGCTTCAAAAGAAAATAGTTGAGGCTCGTGGTGTATTAGACCAGAAATCCACCGCTCTTAAATCTAAGCAACAAGACATTGATAAATGGTCTGGTCTTTTAGCTGATTCTAGGGTGGATATTTCAGAATGGGTTAAGCCAATTGAAATTATAACAGGGATTAGCAATGTTGCTGGAGCCAATCTTCCTGTTTTTGAAAGTGTAAAATTTCAGGAAGCTGAGTATGATTTGTTTTTGACACCTTTTTGGATTGATCGTGGTATAGAAGAATTACGTGATTTAGTTATCTTAATTGTCGAGATGGATATTATAAAAAAACAAGTTTCGATTCTTACTCAGGAACTTAGGATTACGACGCAAAGAGTTAATCTTTTTGAAAAAGTTAAAATACCTGAATGTATTGAAAATATAAGAGTGATAAGAATTTATTTAGGCGATCAACAAGCAAATGCTGTTGGAATAAGTAAGGTAGCTAAGAAGAAAATTGAATTAGTTGAGGCGGTATAGGATTGTTGTCATTGCGAGGAGCGAAGCGACGCGGCAATCTTATATCAAATGACGAGTGTTAATCTAGAAGAGATTGCCATACTCGGTTTTCGCCTGCCTGGCTAACGCCAGTCAGTCAGACCTCGTTCGCAATGACAGAAATTTTTTAATTTATTATGATAGTTCCGATGAAGAAAATTTATATGATAGTGCAATCTAAGGATATTGGTAGTGCTCTTAAGTCCTTAAGAAAGATAGGGACAGTACACGTAGAGCAGCAAGTTTTTAAGCCTTCTGACGAAATTGGTAAACTGAAAGATGATATAAAATATCTTAGTCGCATAGTTGATGTCTTGTCTCGTAAAAACATAGCAAAGCAATCGAAGCTAGAGGATTTAGATGCGCAGGCAAAGAAAATCTTACATGACTTGTCTTTGATAGACAATTTAGAAGAGTCTATTGAAATAAGAAAAGCTACGATACATAAATGGGAGCATTGGGGAGACTTTAATCCTGCTGATATAAAAGATCTATTGAGTAGTGGCATTTATGTTGGGCTTTTTAAAATACCTGTTATTGAACTCGTAAATTTATCAGAAAGCTTGATAGTAGATGTTGTGAGCAAGGTAGGCGGGATAGCTAATTGTATTATTGTATCTAAGAATTCTTTAGATATTGGTTTTGATCAAATTAAACTTCCTGATTTAAGTTTATCTGAAATGTTAAAGCTACAGGATGAGGATAAAACTAAGATAGAAGATATAAGGCAATGTCTTTTAGGTGATGCAAAATATCTTAATGTTTTTAAAAAAGCTTTAGACGTGCAGAAAGATTCTCTTAAATTTAAAGAAGTAGTAGATTCTATGACGGAAGTTGAAAATTTATCTTGGCTTCGTGGATTTTGTCCTAAAGAAGCATGTGCTGCTCTAAAAGAAGATGCAGGAAAACATCATTGGGGGCTTTTAATAGAGGAACCTAAAGAAGATGAACAAGTTCCTACATTGCTTCGCAACCCTAAATGGGTTGAGCTTATAAAACCAGTATTTTCAATGATAGATATTTTGCCAGGGTATAAGGAAGTGGATATAAGCTTCTTTTTTCTTACGTTTTTTTCGTTTTTCTTTGGCATATTAATAGGCGATGCTGGTTATGGTTTGATATTTTTGTTTTCAACATTTCTGGCCAAAGTTAAGTTGGGCAAAAAGGTAAAGGATAAATCTCCATTCGGATTAATGTATCTTTTAAGTATTGTTACAATAATTTGGGGTGTTTTATCAGGTACATTCTTTGGTCAACAGTGGTTATTTGCATTAAATATAAAAGCGCTTGTGCCTTGGTTACAAGATGCCAACAATGTACAGATGCTATGTTTTTTAATAGGCGCTGTACATTTAAGTATAGCTCATATTTGGAGAGCTATTTTAAAATTTCCTCATGCAAGTTTTTTAGGCGAGGTGGGTTGGCTTTTGATTTTATGGGGTATGTTCTTTGTGGCTAAGATGTTGGTTTTAGATATGGCATTTCCATTGCATGCAAAGTATTTGTTTATGGTAGGACCAGCACTAGTAATATTTTTCACTAAACCTAATTTTAATCCTTTAAAAGCAATTGGACCAGGAATAGGAGATTTTCTTCTTAACATAGTAAACACCTTTGCAGATATAGTTTCATATATCAGACTTTTTGCAGTTGGTCTTGCAAGTGTTGCGGTTGCAGATGCGTTTAATTCAATGGCACTAGATATAGGGTTTAGTTCCGTTTTAGCAGGATTTTTGTCTGCTATAATTTTAGTTTGTGGACATGTGTTTAATATTATTTTAGGTGCAATGTCTATTTTGGTCCACGGTTTACGTTTAAATGTGCTAGAGTTTTCAGGACATTTAAATATGGAGTGGGCAGGATTTAAATACGAACCTTTTAAGAAAAGATAGGAGAATAAATATGGATTCAGTATTAGTTCAATTTAAAGATTTAGGTTTGGCTGCATCAATTTGTCTTGCAGCTCTTGGATCAGCTATGGGAACAGGTATAGCGGGTATGGCTGCTATTGGAGCATGGAAAAAATGTTATGCTCAAAGTAAGACAGCGCCTTTTATGTTGCTTGTTTTTGTAGGAGCTCCGCTTACTCAAACTATTTATGGTTTGATTTTGATGAATGTAATTGCAACTACAGCAGCCGCAGGACAGTATTTTTGGGGAGTTGGCATACTAGGCGGACTTGCAATGGGTACTTCTGCTATGATGCAAGGCAAAGCAGCAGCAGGCGCATCAGATGCTCTTGCAGAAACAGACAAAGGATTTACAAATTATTTGATAGTTTTGGGTATTATTGAGTCAGTAGCGTTGTTTGTTATGGTTTTTTTAAGAGGAAAAGTGCTAGCGTTAGCAGGATAACTTGACTATTGACATAATTGATAAGTTGTAATATTATAACTGACTTGATTTTGTAGTATTTATGGGGCGATTAGCTCAGTTGGTTAGAGCACCTGATTTACATTCAGGGGGTCGTAGGTTCGAGTCCTACATTGCCCACCATTTTAAAAGATATCTTTACAAAATGAACCTCAGATATTAAACTGTAGTTCAATTTTGACCTTTAAGGACCCGTGGTGTAGCTTGGTTAACATGTCAGATTGTCGATCTGAAGATCGCGAGTTCAAATCTCGTCGGGTCCGTTTAAATATAAAAACCTCAGACTTTTTAGTCTGGGGTTTTTTATTAGAAATTATTTATTATTTTATTTATAGATTTTGCGTTCCAACTTTTTTGTTTTCAAAAGTTAGAAATCATTGTATGATAACCCAACAAAAACATTTAATAAAGAAGGGGGATGGTTATGAAAACTTTAAAAATTCAGGTTCTTTCTTTGATGGCGTTATTCTCTTCAAAGTTAGCTTTTGCACAAGAACAGCCACAGAATATTACTGATATGGCAACTCAACAATTAGATACAGTTAAGAATCTAGTACAAGTTATTACAGAGTTTGGTGTTAAATATAGTTTTCAAGTCATTGGCGGACTTATTGTTTTGGCCTTAGGTTGGGTGGTGGCAGGCTATATAGGCAAAATTATCATAGGGATGCTTGAAAAGAAAAATGTAGATGTCACTGTATCTAAGTTTCTTGTAGGTACGGTTAAGTTTATTATTATTGCTTTTGCTGGAATTGTTGCTTTAGGTAAGTTTGGAATTGAAATTGCTCCGTTGATTGCTGGTGTATCGGTAGCTGGTTTTGGTTTAAGTTTTGCTCTTCAAGGGCCTTTATCAAATTATGCTTCAGGTGCCACACTTATCTTTACTAAGCCGTTTAAAGTAGGCGAAATAATAGAGGTGGCAGGTGTCATGGGAGAAGTAACTGATATGAAGCTTCCTCGCACTGAGATTAGAACAATGGATGGGGATTTGGTTTTTATTCCAAACAAACATATAGTAGGTGAGGTTATACATAATTATTCTACAGACAAGAGATTAGATTTAAATGTTGGAGTAAGTTACAGTGCTGATATAGGTCGTGCAATAAAGATAGTTGAAGATTCTATTAAGATTGATAAGCGTGTAACTAAAGGTCCTAAGGTTGGAATTACGGAATTTGCAGACTCAAGTGTAAATATTTATGCAAGAGTTTGGTGTAGGCAAGACGATTATTTAGATGTAATGTTTGATGCGAATAAAAACATATTTGATTCCTTAAAGAAAAATAATATTGAAATACCATTTCCTCAGAGAGATGTACGTATAGTTAAAGAATAAAACTTAGGAGTATTTATGGAAGGATTTATTTTTGACTTAAGCATTATATTGGTAGGGGCTGCTATTTTATCGTTTTTAGCAGTTGTGTTTAAGCAACCCATAATTATTGCTTATATTATTTGTGGAGTAATCGTTGGGCCTTTGGGATTAGGATGGATTAAGCATCCTGAGTTTATAGGAGACATATCTCATTTAGGTATAACGCTTTTGCTTTTTTTGGCAGGCCTTTGCTTACATCCTCAGAAGCTTATTAAATTGTTTAAGAAAACAACACTTGCAACTATTGGCAGTTGTTTGGTGTCTTTTGTTTTAGCATTCGGTTTTTCTTTAATATTTGAGTTTGGATTAATTGATAGTCTTTGCATAGGTTTGGCTTTGATGTTCTCGAGTACGATTTTGACTGTTAAGCTTCTGCCTACAACAAAATTGCATCAGCAGAGAATGGGAGCTATCTGTATTAGCGTTTTGATAATACAAGATTTAATAGCAATAGCAGTTCTTGCTTTTATTCGTTCTTTAAATTTATCTCATTCTGTAACTCCAAACTTTCCTTTATTGATTGTTAAGTTGATACTTTTTGTAGGAGCTTTGGTTTTATTTGAGCAATTTGTTTTAAGAAAGGTAATGAAAAAAGTAGATCATTTTCATGAGGCTTTGTTTATACTAGGGCTAGCTTGGTGCTTTGGCATAGCAACAATATCTGAGAAGATGGGACTTTTTTATGAGACGGGAGCTTTTGTTGCAGGTGTTGTTTTAGCAAGGCACAAAATATCTTTGTTTATATCAGAAAGTTTAAAACCGTTAAGAGACTTCTTTTTAGTTCTGTTCTTTTTTACTCTTGGAGCTAAGCTAGATTTTTTAGCTATGAGAATGGTATTTTTTCCTGCACTATTTATGGCTACTTTGTTTATTATTGTTAAGCCATGGTTATTTAAAAAATTATTTTTACTGTCTGGAGAAAAGGAATATTTTTCAGAAGAGGTCGGTATAAGATTAGGACAATTGAGCGAGTTTTCTTTGTTAATCGCGTTACTTGCATTTGAACTAGGGCATATAAGCAATAACGCATCTCAATTGATACAGCTGGTCACAATTATTACATTTGTTATTTCAAGCTATATAGTAGTATTTAAATATCCAACGCCTATAGGCACAACTGAAAAAATGATAAGGGATTAATTATGGATCAAACTTTTGTAACAGCAATAAATTGTATCGATGGTAGGGCTCAACAACCAGTTATTAGTTATTTAACTAAGAAGTATAATGTTAATTTTGTTGATATGATAACTGAGCCAGGAATCAACAAAATATTGTTTTCAGATTGCGATAAGGAAGCTGTTGAATCTATAAGAAGAAAAGTTTCATTAACTGTAGTCAACCATAATTCTTCGATTATTGCTATTGTGGGGCATCATGGATGTGTTGGCAATCCATCTTCTTTTGAAGATCAAAAAAAACATATTCTGGGTGCTATAGATTGCGTAAAAGAATGGAATTTTGTTGTGGATGATGTCATAGGTTTGTGGATTGATGAAGAGTATAATGTTGTAGAAATAAATTAATAAATAAGATTTTTAAGAAGGGGATAATAATGATTTCTATTGAAGACTTTGCAAAAGCGGAAATAAAAATAGCAAAAATAAAAGAAGTAGAAGACCATCCGAATGCAGATAGATTATATGTTGTGAAAATTGATTTAGGAGAAGAAGAGCGACAAATAGTGGCAGGTATTAAGTCGAGCTATGAAAAAGAATATTTGATTGGAAAATTAATAGCGGTTGTGACTAATCTAGAGCCAGCTACTATTAGAGGAGTGGAGTCTAATGGAATGCTTTTAGCTGCTTCAGATGAAAATAGCTGTATTCCTTTCTCCCAAGAAAAAAGTAAAGCTTGGTAGTAGAGTTAAATGACATGGTTGTGATTATAAAGTATTTATCGTTTTCTACAGAAGTTTATCCAATCTTAATAAATAGAATATTAAAATAAAATGAACGTTATTAGCGAAAGTAATAGTTTGTATAAAATTATTGATTTTAAACATTGTGCTATAGATTTGCTTAAAGTTTTTAAAGATGAAAGTCATGTTTTTTGCTTAGATAGCAGTTTTCAAGGTAGTAAAAGAGGTCAATTTTCTTTTATCGGATTTGACCCTTTTGATGTCTTTGAACATAAGGGGGCTGATACTTTAAAATTGCTTAAGGAAAAATATTTAAAGTATTCTCATGCCAAGATAGACTCGCCGTCTCCCTTGTCCTCGGGTATTATAGGATTTCTAGGGTATGATTATGGATTAACTCAAGAAAGAATAAAATTAAATGCAGTTGATGATTTAAATTTGCCAGATTGTTTCTTTGGGTTTTATGATGTAATTCTTACGATAGATCATATAAATAGCAAACTTATAATAACTTCATCAGGTCTTCCAGAACAAGATATTGAATTAAGAAAAGAAAGAGCAAGCAGTAGGCTTCAATTTGTTTTAGAAAAGATTACGTTGATAGATAAATTTACTGATAGCAGTAATACACATTGTGAGGAATCAAGTTTTTATGATATAGACAAAAGACTTGTTTGTAATTTTAAGAAGTCTGAATATTTACAAGCAGTTGAAAAGTCGCTTGATTATATAAAAGAAGGCGATATTTATCAGGTAAATTTGTCTCAAAGATTTGAAGTTGATTCTAAAGACGAAATTGATTCTGTTAAAGTTTATGCTCATTTAAGAAATTTGTCACCAGCTCCATTTGGAGGTTATTTGGATTGTGGAAATTTTAAGGTTATTAGCGTATCTCCTGAAAGATTTTTAAAAGTTGTTGATAGAAAAGTTGAGACAAGGCCGATGAAAGGTACTCGGCCAAGAGGAGAAAACCCAAATCAAGACGAGATTTTAAAGAGCGAGATAGTAGAGAGCGATAAAGATAAAGCAGAGCTTTTGATGATTACGGATTTAGAGAGGAATGATTTAGGTAGAGTTTGCGACTATGGTTCAGTTAAGGTAAATCAAATGCGCGAAGTTGAAGAGTACTCAACGGTATTTCAGACAACATCTG
Organism: Candidatus Zapsychrus exili; assembly: GCA_030765585.1. Lineage (GTDB taxonomy): Bacteria > Omnitrophota > Gorgyraeia > Zapsychrales > Zapsychraceae > Zapsychrus > Zapsychrus exili. The sequence continues at coordinate 69,228 of JAVCCJ010000075.1, forward strand.
AGGTTAGCGGTACTTTGCAAGATGATAAGGATATTTTTGATCTTATTTCCGCAGCTTTTCCTGGAGGCTCTATCACAGGTGCCCCTAAAATTCGTGCAATGGAAATTATAGAAGAATTGGAGCCTACTAGACGAGGAATTTATACTGGATCGTTAGGTTATTTAAGTTTTGATGGAAATATGGATTTAAATATTTTGATAAGAACTTTACTTTGTAAAAAGAACAAGATTTTATTTCAAGTAGGAGGAGGGATTGTCTCAGACTCTGACCCAGAAAAAGAATATCAGGAGACACTTGTTAAGGCGAAGGCTATTATGCAAACATTAAAAGAGGTTTTATAAAATAAGATATGAAGGTATTTTTAGCCGGTAAAATAAAAGATATTAATAAAAAAGAGATTGAGAGCTTGTCCCCTGGAGTCTTAAAAGCTCGTGGAGTATTTGAAACTTTAAAGGTTTATGATGGTAAAATATTCTTTTTAAATGAACATTTAGAAAGGATGAGAAGAGGGCTCATTGCTTTAAAGCTAAGAAATATCTTAAGTGGTGCGACGATAAATAAGAAAGTTATCGAGCTTCTTAAAATAAATAAGTTAAAGAATGCAAGGGCTAGAATATCTATTTGGAAAGAGGGAACAAAACAAAGAGCTTGTATTATAGTAATGCCTTTAAATAGGTCTAAGAGAAATGGTTTTAATGCAAATTTATCCAAGACTAAAAAGAATAGGTCGTCAATTTCGCATCTTAAAACTTTTTCTTATAGAAATTGTCTAGATGCATTTTTAGATGCACAATCAAAAGGCTTTGATGAAGCCATTCTTCTTAACAACAAAGGATTTATTGCAGAGGCTTCAAGAAGCAATATATTTTTTATAAAAAGAGGCAAGCTTTTTACACCTTCTATTGATTGCGGTTGTTTGAATGGAATCACAAGAGGTGTTGTTATGAAAATAGCTAAAGATATAGGTATTAATGTAGAAATAGGCAGGTTTCAGCTTAAAAATTTATTGAGTTCTGAAGAGGCTTTTTTAACGAATTCTTTAATTGGAGTAATGCCATTATTTGCGGTAAATAGAAAAAAGATAGGTAAGCCCCATATTGGGAAAATGACAGAAAGCATTGCAAAGCAGTATAAAACAATGATTTAATTTTTATTTCTTAAAGCTATTTATTGCGCTAAGTCCCACTACTTATGGCATAAAGACATATAAAAAGTCACTGTTGTTGTTTGCTCTAAGAAATTTTTGTTTTTTTGGAAATGTTTTGAGGTTATGAAGCTTTTTATTTTTTATTTGCTCATTTGCTTTAAAGCAAGTAGAATTAGATAACTAATATTAGAAAGATGATATGATAAAAATAAATTTAAGAATATTAATATTAATTAACGTTATTTTGTTATTTGTTGCCAGAGGTGCATTCTCTGATCAAAGATCAGCAGCTAGTAGAGCATTAATGGATACAGAAATATTGTTAGATTCTTATGGAGATGATGTTTTAGGGCAAATAAAAAAAGAAGCTGTTTCTGTAGAGAAAATAAATAAAGAGTTAGAGCATGAGCATGATATCGTTAATAAAGAATTAAATATATTTGCTAAAACAATTGCACAATATAAAAAGAAAATCATTTCTCTTAAAGCTGATCTTGAAAATTTAGAGGGTTATCAAGAAAATAGTAAAGATTCGTTTATTGAGCAGAAGAGCTTGCAGAAATTAGAAGACAATATTTTGATTAATAAAAGTAAGAACATTTATCTCAAAGGTCAGCTTATGGATGCTGACGAAGAACTAAGATTAAAAAAGATGAAGCTTGCTGATTCAGAATATAATCTTAGGCAAGAAAAGTTAGATTATAAAATTAAGAAACACGCGTTTAATGAAGAACAGAGAAGAAAGAAGGTCGATAATAATAAGTTGCGAAAAGAATTGCAGGGGAATTTAAATAAGACAATACGGATAGAGCAGAGTTTAAGTGATATTGGAAAAAGGTCTGCTTATTTTTCCGAGAGTATACAAAGGCTAGCCGAAGAAAATAAGAGGCTAGAGGATAAAATAGGAGAAATAGAAGAAAGAAAAGATTTCAAATCGAAGGAAGTTTCTCTTTTGAAGAAAAAGATTGAGTTTGCGAGAAAGTCTTTGGAGGTGGATGTATTACCTAAAGAGAAGAAAATAAGAGGTTTGATTGGCAATGTTAATAAGCTAAATAAAGAATATAATTTCTTAAATGATTCTCTTAAGTCGTCTCTTATTATGAGGGATGAGAAAAGAGATCTTATGAAAAAAATAATTGAGCATGATAAGGAAAATCAAGAGCTAATAGATAAAATATTATTATTAGAGGAAAAACCAAAAGACTACGGAGAGTATATAAATTAGTTTAAGCTAGAGAAATATTTTTATTTTAACTTTTTGGTTTAATTAATAATTTTAAGAAATAAGTTTATTCTTAGAGGAGGAATATATGGATGAAATATTAGAAGCTTTATCGAATGACGCAAGAATAACGCCGCAAGAATTGTCTAAGCTAACAGGTAAAAGTTTGGCAGCAGTTAAAAGTGATATAAAGAAATATGAGAAAAAAGGGGTAATAGTAAAGTATAAAGCAGTTATAAATAATGACTTGTTAGATGATTCAAAGCCAAAGGTACGTGCTTTAATTGAGGTTAGCATAGTTCCCCAGAAAGATGTTGGATTCGACAGGATAGCAGAAAGAATTTATAGTTTTGATGAAGTAATAAGTTGTTCTTTGGTTTCTGGGACTTATGATCTTTTGGTTATTGTTGAAGGAGATAATATACAGACAGTTTCTAATTTTATAGCTTCTAAACTTTCTCCTATGGAGCATGTAAGGGGTACAGCAACACACTTTTTGCTTAAGAAATACAAAGAAGACGGACAAATTCTAAAGAAAAAAAGAAAAATGGCAAGACTTAATATATCTTATTAATAAAATTATACTTATTTAAGCTGCTGGGCCGCAGCTTAAATAAGTATAAATTCGTACGGGCTAACTTGATGTTCGCCTCGTAAATTACTCGGCCCCATAAGTTAGGTGCTCATTTAATGGAATTTAAAATATCTAAAAAAGTAGAAGAGATGCAACCATCAGGCATTAGGGCTTTCTTTGATTTAGTGTTGGGCATGAAAGATGTTATTTCGTTAGGCGTAGGAGAGCCGGACTTTGTAAGTCCTTGGAATGTTAGAGAGAAAGCTATTTATTCTTTAGAGCAAGGGTACACATCTTATACGTCAAATAAAGGGATGCCAGAGCTAAGAAAGCAAATATCAAGTTTCTTGAAAAAACGCTATAGTTTGTCTTATGGCTGGGATGATGAAGTTCTTATAACTGCAGGTGTAAGCGAGGGTCTGGATTTAGTTATGAGAACTATTTTAAATCCAGGAGATAAGGTTTTGATACCTGAACCTTCGTATGTTTCTTATGGTCCTGTGGTGTCTTTGACAGGAGGCGTACCTATATTTATAGAGACAAGCGTTAAGAATGATTTTAAGGTTACGCCAAAACAAATTAGTGATAAATGTGGTAAAGGTGTAAAAGCTATTCTTTTTAATTATCCATGTAATCCTACGGGAGCATCTTATACAAAAAAAGAATTAAAAGAAATTGCTTCTGTAGTCAAGAAACATAATTTATTAGTTATAAGCGATGAAGTTTATGATGAGCTTACATATGATTTTGATCATACAGCATTTCCTTCTTTAAAGGATATGAAAAATAGAACGATTTATTTAAATGGTGTATCTAAGTCATATGCTATGACAGGTTTTCGTATTGGTTGGGCAGTTGGTCCTAAAAAAATAATTGCTGGTATGACAAAAATACATCAGTACACAATGCTTTGTACATCTATTAACAGTCAGATAGCAGCATCAGAGGCTTTAAAGAACGGGTTTAATAGTGTTCAATTTATGAAAAGAGAATATCAAAGACGCCGCAGGTATATTGTAGACGCTTTAAATGATATTGGATTAGAGTGTCATTGTCCGCAAGGCACGTTTTATGTCTTTCCTTCTATAAAGAGTACAAAACAAAAGTCAATAGACTTTGCCAAGAACCTTCTTAAATCCAAGAAAGTCGCATTGGTTCCAGGAGTAGCTTTTGGTAAATCCTGTGAAGGACATGTACGCATTTCGTATGCTTCAAGCTATGAAGACTTAAAGGAAGCTATATTTAGGATTCAAAGCTATCTTAAAAAAATCTAGTAATCTTAAAATTTATTTAGAAAAGCGAAGATCCTTTTAGAGCAAATAAGGATAGTTGCCTATTTTTATATTTTTCTATACGACAAGAAATAATTAATGGCAAAAAGTACTAAGAAATTAGATGATACGGATTTTGAAATCCAGTTTTATGAAGGCGTGTTAGATAAGGCTCCAGATTTCTTTGAGGCCCTTAGTGCATTAGGTGATTTGTATACAAAAAAGGGCAGATACAAAGAAGGATTAAAAGTTGATTTGAGATTAATTGTTTTTAAGCCAGACGATCCGATTGTTTTATATAATCTTGCTTGTAGCTATTCTTTATTGGAAGATATTGATAAAGCCTTAGTGATGTTTAAGAAGGCAATAAAGTTTGGGTACAGCGATTTTGCTCATCTTCAAACTGATAGTGATTTGGAAAATCTTAAGAAAGATGCTAGGTTTAAAAGATATATGCTGAGAATTAAAAAAAAGGAATTGTAAAAAAATATGTTTTCAAACAAACAAGAAAAAGAGAACGCTAACGAAAGACAGTACATTCGTTTAAAAAGCGTTTTTCCTGTAGAATTTACCGTTGTTCGTCTTCCAGATAATTTGTTTGGGATTAATTGGCTACAAGGATATACGAGCAATGTTAGTAAAGGTGGTATTTGTCTTGAGACATCTTACTTGGATGAACGTATTTTTTCTTATTTAGAAAAAGAAGATACGTATTTAGAAACGCGAATACATATACCGCTCTTTTTGCCACCTATAAAGGCAATAACAGAAGTAGCATGGATTAAAAAAGAGTCTGGTGAAAACTCCCTTAAGTATAGAATTGGATTAAAATTTAAATCAATAAATCCTGCTGATCTTAGAAGAATGTTAAGGCAGGCCAGATGGATAAGATTTTCATTTAAAGCCGTTGTTGTTTTGGCAATAAGTTTTCTTGTTGCATTCTCTGTAGCTAGTTTTCGTAATTATACGCTTAGAGCAACAAATCGTAAATTAATAAATAAGTTTGTGACTGTTCAGCAACAGCATATACAAGAAAAAGAAGAATTAAATAGAGTGTCTGATGAAAAAAGAGTTATTCTTAGGCAAATTGAAGGACAAGCAGACACTGTAACAACTCGCAAAGAACTTCAGCTAGAGTATGAAGTTCTTGCTAGACAAGAAAAACAGATATCAGATAGATTTAATATGCTTGAGGGAAAAAGAGAAGGCCTCGAAAAACAAGTTTTAGAAAAAATGTACTTATGGCTTAAGAATCATCAAAGCCCATCTACTGGTTTAGTTTTAAGTTTCGAAGGAAGTGTTGGCATAATAAATCACTGGTCTTTTACATATGATCAAGCTTTGGCTGTTAATGTTTTTATGTTGTTTGAAGATTACCAAGCAGCTAAGAAAATATTAGATTTTTTTAATAAAGAAGCAAAGAATAAATTTGGCGGATTTGCTAATGCATATTATTTTGATTCTGGGGATGTGACAGAATTTGTTGTACATTGTGGCCCTAATATTTGGTTAGGAATTGCAATTATGCAATATACAAAAAATACAGGTGATTATTCGTATATGCCTTTAGCGCAGAAAATAGCTGACTGGACGATACATATTCAAGACGAGGACCCTGTAGGTGGCATAAAAGGGGGCCCAGAAAGTTCTTGGTTTGCCACTGAGCATAATTTAGATGCATATGCATTCTTTGAAATGATTTACAGCATGACAAAAGACACTAAGTATGAACTAGCTAAGCAGAAGTCATTATTCTGGCTTAAAACTTATGCTATGATTCCGCATTCAAAGGATTATAAATCTCCTCCTATCAAAAGAGGGAAAGGGGATGCAACTATTGCCACGGATACTTTTGCGTGGTCTCTTGCTACTTTGGGTCCAGAGAAGCTTATAAAAATTGGTATGGATCCTGAACAAATAATGAATTTTGCTGAAAAACATTGTAAAGTAAATATTAAATTTAAAAGACCAAGTGATGTAGTAGTTGACGTAGAGGGTTTTGATTTTTCTAAGGAGACGCATATGCCAAGAGGCGGATTAGTTTCTCCAGAATGGACTTCGCAAATGATTATATCTTTCCAGATATTAAGTGAATACTTTGAAGGTCAAGGTAATTCTATCAAGGCAGGTTACTATATTGAGAAATCAGAAAAGTATTTAAATGAATTAAAAAAACTTATTATCTCAAGTCCTTCTGCTAGAGGACAAGGAGAAGGCTGTCTTCCCTACGCAACTTTAGCAAACGCTGATACGGGACATGGATGGAATACCCCTTTTGGAATAGATACTTGTTCTGTCGCAGGAACTGCGTATATGATTATGGCGTTGAAAGATTTTAATCCTTTGATGTTTGACTTGCCCCGTTAGAGATAAGAAATGTATTATACTTATATTTTGAGAAGTAAAAAAGATAATTTATGGTATACAAGTTATATAAAAGATTGAGATGTGCGGTTAAAAAAGCATAATAAGGGTAAAGTGTTATCAACAAAAAATAGAGCGCCTTTTTAGTTGATTTATTATGAGGCTTGCATAGATGAAAGAGATGCTATTGCAAGAGAGAAATATTTAAAATCTGGGATGGGAAAACGTTATTTAAGAAATAGAATGAAGTTTTTCTTATCTCTAACGGGGTGAATAAATATGAAGTCTTATAAACAAGAATTATGGTTTGATACAAAATCACGACGAGATTATGTTAATATAACCAGAGAAGTGCAAGAAGAAATAGATAAAAGTGGAATTAAGGAAGGCCTTTGTCTTGTTAATGCTATGCATATAACAGCAAGTGTATATATAAATGATGATGAGAGTGGGCTTATCGGTGATTATGATAAATGGCTTGAAAAGTTAGCTCCGCATCAACCCCTTTCTCAGTATAATCATAATAATACTGGAGAGGATAATGGCGATGCACATTTAAAAAGACAGATAATGGGTCGAGAAGTGGTTGTGGCAGTAACTGATGGAAAGCTTGATTTTGGACCTTGGGAACAGATTTTCTATGGAGAGTTTGATGGCCGTAGAAGGAAAAGAGTATTAGTTAAAATAATTGGAGAATAAACAAGATATAAGGAGAGAATTAAATGTCTTTGATTGCATTAGGAACAGTTGCCTTAGATGATATTAAAACACCTAAAGGGGTAAAAAAGGACTTGCTCGGAGGGTCTGCGTCTCATTTTTCAATGAGCGCATCACTTTTTACAAAAACTCATATAGCTGGAATTATAGGAGAGGATTTTCCAGAGAAGCATATGGCCTTGTTCAAGAAGAAAAAAGTAGATACTACAGCTATAATTAAAAAGAAAGGTAAAACTTTTCATTGGTACGGCGAATATAAAAAAGGAGATTTTAATAGTGCGATAACTATTAAGACAGAGTTGGGAGTAATAACTGAATATGAGCCAATATTGAGTGTAAGCCAAAAAAATATCCCGAATGTATTTTTAGCAAATATAGATCCTATTACTCAGATGAAGTTTTTAAAAGTTATGAAAAATCCTAAATTCGTCGGATTAGACACTATGAATTTATGGATAGATACTATGCGAGGAGATGTTGTTAAATTGATGAAGAAAATAGATTTATTTGTTTTAAATGATGGTGAAGCAAGGATGTTAGCAGAGGAGACTAATTTAATAAAAGCAGCAAAGATTTTACGTAAAATGGGACCGTCATTAATTGTAATAAAAAAAGGTGAGAATGGAGTTTTGTTTTATTGTGATAAGTTTATGTTTTCATTCCCAGCATTTCCTGTTACAGAAGTCGTAGATCCAACAGGTGCGGGAGACACTTTTGCAGGTGGACTTATGGGATATTTAATTAAACAGAAAAAAATAAATGAAAAAACATTAAGAGCGGCTTTGGTTTATTCTACAATACTTTCTTCGTTTAATGTGGAAGGTTTTGTTGCAGACAAAACAGCTTCGCTTAATTTAACAAAAGTTAATAAAAGAAGAAAAGAGTTTATAAGGTTTATAGCGCCTAATTAATATGGAAATGAGTATAATAGAAAAAATAGGATTCGTTGCTGCCGTTGTGCTCCCATTCTGGAATATTCCTTTGGTAGTTAAGATTATAAAGAGAAAATCTTCTAAGGATATTAGTTTGTTGTGGGTAACAGGAGTGTGGATTTGCATTCTACTTATGGCGCCGGCAGGATTCAGATCAAGTGATATTGTTTGGAGAGCGTTTAATATAACAAATCTAGTATTGTTTACTATAGTTTTTTTTGTAGCAGTACGTTTTAGGAGTGGTAATGGAAAATAAAAAAAGTTTTAAATGTGGAGTGGTATCAATTGTAGGAAGACCGAATACGGGCAAGTCTACGCTTTTAAATAAAATTGTAGATGAAAAAATAGCTATTGTATCTAAGATTCCACAGACGACTAGGAATCAAATAAGAGGTATATATAATGATGAACGAGGTCAAATTATATTTATTGATACTCCTGGTTTTCATTATGCAAGAGATAATTTTGATAAGCTTATGAACCAATCTTCATCTGTTGCTATGCAAGATATGGATTGTATAATTTATTTGGTTGATGCGAATAAAAGAATAGGAGAGGAAGAGGAGATTGTCGCAAGCAAGTTAAAGGGAGTAAAATGTCCTTTAGTTTTGGGTCTTAATAAAGTTGATCTAAAAGGTGGCAAGATACCAGAATATATTGCTTTTTGGGAAAGAATTAAGGGGAAACCAATTAACGAAATAGATGATTTTACGCTTCTTCCTATTGCAGGAGAAAGAGGCACTAATATAGAAAAACTTATAGATATTCTTTTTTCTTATTTGCCAGAAGGTCCAGCGCTTTATCCAACTGATATTATAAGCGATGTGCCAAAGAAGATGGTTATTTCTGATATTATAAGAGAAAAATTCCTTAGAATATTAAGACAGGAGATTCCTCACTCTTTAGGTGTTTTTATAGAGCATATGCAACCAAGAAGAGGAAAGGTTTTGCATATAAAAGTGGTAGTTTTTATAGAGAAAATGAGTCAAAAAGAAATAGTAATAGGTAGGAATGGAAAAGTTTTAAAACAAGTTGGTACGCAGGCCAGAGCTGAGCTAGAAGAATTGCTTGAATCAAAGGTTTTTTTAGATCTTCATGTGAAGGTTCAAAAGAATTGGAGAGATAAGCTTTCTTTCTTGCAAGAAGTTGGATACGAGACTAGATAATAGCCCACCTTAATTTTACCTTGCCTTTTTAATATAATTTAGTTTATACTATTTGAAATAATTAATATTAATATTATAAATATTAAGTATGAAAAGAAAAGTTGCTTCTGTTAAGCAAATACAGAATTTAGATAAAAGAGCTATAAAAGATTTTGGTGTTGCGTCTATTGTTCTTATGGAAAATGCAGGAAGAGCTGCTGCGCATGAAATTGCTAGTATTTTAAAGAACAAAAGGAGTCCAAAAGTAGCTATAGTTTGTGGATTTGGTAATAATGCAGGAGATGGTTTTGTAATAGCAAGGCATTTAATAAACAGGAAAGTTGATGTAGGTATATTTTTAGTTGGTAGCGCAAAGGCTTTAAAACAAGATGCTTTGGTTAATTATAAGATATTAAAGAAGTGTAAATATAATATTGTTGAATGTGTAAGCAAAGAAGTTCTTGAAAAAGTAGTTACAAAATTTGATTTGATTGTTGATGCTATCTTTGGTGTTGGTTTAAGTCGAGAGGTTAAAGATCCTTTTAAAGGAATAATCGAGATTTTAAACAAAACAAACAAAAAGATTGTATCTGTAGATGTTCCTTCTGGTTTAGACGGAACAACCGGAAACATATATGGTTGTTGTATTAAGGCTAGCAAAACAGTTACTTTTAGCTTTGCAAAACAAGGGTTTTATAAGAATTGTGGTCCAAAATATGTTGGCAAGACAGTAGTGGTAGATATCGGAATACCCAAGGAACTGATGGATGAGGTTTAGGGTTCAAGGTTACAGGTTTAAATAAAAATTTATTCTTATGCCTTATAACTTAAGCCTGAGATCTTTAAAATGATATCAAATAAAAACATCTCACAGGTCATTAAGCTTCTAAAGCGTGAAGTTAAAGAATTGCCAGATCCTTCGGTAACATTGGTTGGTAAAAAGTGGAAAGATCCATTTAAAGTCCTGATATCTTGTATTTTAAGTTTAAGAACTAAAGATGAAACAACATTACCTGCATCAATTCGTTTATTTAAAATTGCTGGTAATGTCAAAGACATGCTTAAGTTGAGTCAAAGTAAGATTGAGAAGACTATATTTCCAGTAGGTTTTTATAAAACGAAAGCTAAGAATATTCTAGGGATAGCTAAGCGTTTGATAGATGAGTTTGAATGTAAGGTTCCTGATGACTTAGATGTTTTATTGACTTTCAAAGGAGTAGGCAGAAAGACAGCGAATCTTGTTTTAACAGAAGGTTTTGGAAAATTAGGCATTTGTGTTGATACACATGTTCATAGAATATCTAATAGATTTGGGTATGTTAAAACAAAAACGCCAGAAAAAACAGAAGGTGTTTTAAGAAATTGCTTACCAAAGAAACATTGGATTGGATATAATGCGCTTTTAGTTCTTTGGGGTCAGAATGTTTGTAGGCCAGTGTCACCAATATGTTCTAAATGTACGCTTAGTAAAATGTGTTTTAAAGCAGGAGTAGATGTTTCAAGATAAAAACAGAAGAGGTTAAGATGAGATTGTTTATATATTTATCAGAAATATTAGGTCGAACTGTTCAGGATTCTCAAGGGAAAACCTTAGGGAAACTTTGCGATGTTTCTATGTTCTTAACCGAAGAGGTGTTTCCTCGCGCAGAAGGACTTGTTGTCAAAAGAGGAATCCTGGCGGGTAAGCATGCTTTTATTCATATAGACAATATAAAAAGTCTTGGCAAGATAATAAGTTTAAAAGTTGGCGAAGAAAACGTAAGGTTTCAAAGTGATCCGATTAAGCCAGAATTTTCTCTTTGTCGCGATGTTTTGGATCAACAAGTAGTTGATACTGATGATCAAAAGGTAGTTCGTGTAAATGATGTGCATTTGTTAAATGTAGATAATCAGCTTTACTTGGGCCATGTAGATGTGGGCTTACGCGGAATAGTTCGCCGTCTAGGTTGGACAAGTTTCGTAGATTCTGTTGTTAAATTTTTTTCTTTAAACTCTCCATATTTAAAAGAAGAAGAATTAATTTCTTGGAAAAATTCACAAGTACTTACTATTGGTCGCTTAAGGAATGTACTTCGTTCGGATGTGGCGCGTCAAAAGCTTTCTAAAATACCTGCAACAGAGTTGGCCGATATTATGGAGGATTTAGATATCTTTGAGAGAGCATCTTTGTTTAAGACTTTTAGTACTGATCTTCAAAGAAAAGTATTTGCTGATATGGCAAATCATGAAAAAGAAGAGCTTATTGATCAGCTTACCGATCGCGAAGCAGGCAACTTGCTTGAAAATATACCCGCCGATGAAGCTACAGACCTTTTAAATAATCTTCCAAAAGATAAAGTAAGACATTTGATGCGTTTTATACATTCTGAAACATCAAAACAGCTTCGCAAATTGTTAGGGTATAAACAGGATACCGCTGGTGGTTTAATGACAACAGAATATTTATGTTTAAAACAAGATGCTCTTGTTCGTGACGCTATGCAATTGATTAAGGATAATACTGAATATCCAGGAAATATATTCTTTATTTATATAGTAGACGATCAAAATCGTCTTGTAGGAACAACATCTTTAAGGCGTTTTATTAATGTTGATGAAAACACTCCTGTAGTTGAAACGCGTTATCTGAGCGAAACATTTGTTAGAACAGATGATGAGATGGAAGAGGTAGCTCTTTTGTTAGAGAAATACAAGTTTTCATCTATTCCTGTTTTAAATGAAGAGGATGTAATTGAAGGGGTTATTACAAGTGATGACGTTATGGAAGAATTAATTTCATTAACTTGGAAGAAATATAAAGATCAGTTATGAAAAAACTTTTTGAAAAAATTAGAAATTCAGCTCCAGTTAGAAATTTTTTATTGTTTTTAGCTGTTATGGGTCCAGGTATTATTACTGCAAATGTAGATAACGATGCTGGTGGCATAGCTACGTATTCTCTTGCTGGTGCACATTTCGGATATATGCTTCTATGGTCGTTGATACCGATTACGCTAGCGCTTATTGTTGTGCAGGAGATGTGCGCTCGTATGGCTGTTGCAACAGGTAAAGGATTAGCTGATCTTATAAGAGAGAATTATGGAGTTAAGGTAACATTTTATTTGATGTTTGCTTTGTTTTTTGTAAATCTTACAAATGTTATGGCCGAATTTGCTGGTATTGCGGTCAGTCTTGAGATATTTCATATTAGCAAATTCTTTTCAGTTCCTTTGTCGGCATTTTTTGTTTGGGTAATTGTAGTAAAAGGCACGTATAAGTCAGTTGAAAAGATTTTCTTGTTCGCTTGTCTTTTTTATGTTGCGTATATTATATCTGGTTTTATTGCTAAGCCAGACTGGTATGAAGTATTTCAACAAACACTTTCTCCGAAGATAAATTGGAACATTGGATATGTTGTTATGTTAGTTGGTGTAATTGGAACTACAATCGCTCCATGGATGCAGTTTTATTTGCAATCATCAATTGTTGAAAAAGGTATTACTCCAGAAGAGTATAAACATTTACGGCTAGATGTTGTAGGCGGTTGTGTTATTGCTCCTGTTGTAGCTTTTTTTATTGTTGTAGCTTGTGCAGCAACATTATTTAAAGCAGGTGTTACTATTGAATCAGCACAAGACGCTGCAATAGCGTTGAAACCTTTGGCAGGAAGGTATGCATCTTGGTTATTTGCTTTCGGACTATTTAATGCTTCTATATTTGCAGCTTCTATTTTACCGCTTTCTACGTCGTACAGTATTTGTGAGGGTATGGGATGGGATGCTGGAGTGGACAAAAGGTTTGAGGAGGCGCCGCAATTCTTTTGGCTATATGCAACTATGATAGTAATTGGAGCAGGAGCAGTTCTTATTCCAAGATTTCCGCTATTAGGTATAATGTATTTTTCTCAGGTAGGAAATGGAATTCTTCTTCCATTTATTTTGATTTTTATGCTTTCGCTTATTAACAATAAAGACATAATGGGTGAGTTTACTAATAACAAAATTCTTAATATTATAACTTGGGCAACAGTTGTTATAATTATAGGTTTAACACTAGTAATGGTTGTTTTTACTTTTATACATTAAGATATGGGAAAAATTGTTGGTCTAACATATGACATAAAGTCAGATTGGATTATTGATTCGTCTGATACTTACGATGCTAACGCAGAGTTTGATAAGCCTAAGACTGTTGATAAGGTTGTAAAGGCTTTAGAATCTGGTGGGCATATCGTTAGACGAATAGGTAATGTGCATAGCCTTCTTAAACAAATAGATGAGCTAGATGTAGATATTGTTTTTAATATTTGTGAAGGCATAAGCACAAGAAATAGAGAATCTCAAGTTCCTATTTTGCTTGAGACTAAAGGTATTCCTTATGTCGGATCTGATGGGCTTACTTTAGGAATAACTCTAGACAAAGTTATTGCTAAAAGATTGTTTTTAGCAGAGAATATCCCAACCCCACGATATTTTGAAGTTTCATCTACTAATAATTTAATAGATTTAAATATAGTCGATTTTCCTCTAATCGTCAAAACTCGCCATGAAGGTTCTTCTAAGGGCATTTCACAGAATTCGCGCGTTGTAGATTATCAAGGTTTAGAGAGGCAAGTCAATCTGATAAATAATGTTTATAATCAGCCTGCGCTTGTTGAAGAGTTTATAAGGGGCACAGAATTTACTGTAGCTGTCTTGGGAAATGATAGCCCAGAGGCTATGCCAGTTGTCCAGGTTAGCGTCGATGGCAATACAAATTTAGGGGACCAGTTTTATACTTTTGATAGAATTTCTTCAGATACATTACAGTATGTCTGTCCTGCAAAAATAAGTGATGAATTAAAAGAGAACATACAAGACTTGGCTGTTAAGGCTTATAGTTGTGTAGGTTGCCGAGATTTTGGAAGAGTAGATTTTAGAGTAGATGAAAAAGGCAATCCGTATGTTTTAGAAATCAATCCATTGCCATCATTGGATGAGGAAGATGTTTTTAATTTGTTCCCTAATGTTTTAGGTTCAGATTATGATAAGACAATAAATAAGATATTAGATTTAGCTTTAGAGAGGTATGGTTTATTAGAATCCGTAGAGGTAAATTAAAATGAAATCTTTAGATGTGAACAATCAAAAGAAATTAACATTGGAAGAAAATCGTGTTATCAATTTTTTCGATGATGCGAAAGTGTTGGATTGGGAAGACTGGAGATGGCAGGTAAAACATACGATTCGGACTAAAGATATTTTAGGGAAATTAATTGATTTAACAGAAGAGGAAAGACTTGGAATAGAAGGTTGCGGCAAGAAACTTTCTATGGCAATTACTCCCTATTTTGCTAGTTTGATTGACCCTAATAATTCGAATTGTCCAATCCGCCTTCAAAGTGTTCCGCAGAAATATGAATTAGATTTTTCAAAAGAAGAAATGATTGATCCCCTAGAAGAGGAGAAATACTCTCCGGTGCCAGGTCTTATACACAGATATCCCGATAGAGCGTTATTTCTTGTAAGTGAAATGTGCGCTGTGTATTGCAGACATTGTACGCGTTCTCGTGTTGTAGGAAAGCGTACAAGAAAATTTAATAAAAAAACATGTGAAGCAGCGTTTGATTATATACGATTTAATAAAAAGATACGTGATGTTTTGATTTCTGGCGGAGATCCGTTTATGTTAGAAGATTCTGATCTAGAGTATGTTATTCAAAGTTTAAGGTCTATAGAACATGTTGAATTTATAAGATTAGGAACGAGAGTTCCTGTGACTCTTCCTCAAAGAGTTACAGTCAATCTTGTAAATATGCTTAAGAAGCATGGGCCAATTTGGATTAGCATACATTTCAATCATTCTAAGGAAATTACAAAACGAGTAAAATTTGCTTGTGATTTGTTGTCAGATAATGGAATGCCTTTGGGCAGTCAAACAGTTTTACTCAAAGGAATTAATGACAAGCCATCTATAATGAAAGAGCTTATGCATGATCTTTTAAAGATAAGGGTTCGTCCTTATTATATTTATCAATGTGATCCTGTTTTGGGATCTAAACATTTTCGTACGCCTGTTTCATGTGGTATGAATATAATTCAGAAACTTTATGGTTTTACAACGGGCTATGCGATACCAACATATGTTATCGATTGCCCTGGTGGTGGCGGTAAAGTCCCTATTGGGTTAGATTCCATTGTTGATAAAAAGGGCGGAACGTATACTCTTCGCAATTACGCAGGAAAGTTTTTTACTTATCAGGATCCTGAATAATTAGTAGTTATTTATATGTGTTAGACAGTGTTTTATCAAAATATTGACCATAGTTTGCTCTTGTGGTAGTATTATGCCCTATATAAAATATAGTTTTACTTTTTAAAGAGTTGTAATATAATACGTATTCTATTTATTATTAATTTTATATAAAATGTTTTTAAACAATATATTATTTAAAAATGCTCGCAAAAGGTGGTGATTTAGAGTGATTGAAGTAAAAGTTTCTGATCCGCATAATTTTGAAAAAGCTATGCGTATATTTAAAAAAGCATGTCAAAAAGATGGTTTTATGATGGAGTTGAAAGAAAGACGATATTATTGTAAGCCTTCTGAAAAAAAGAGACATAAAGGTAAGAAAAGATAAATATTGTATTAATTTGGCTTTGCGCCATGAGTTTGTTGTTTTGTGTCCTAATAGCTAGGCATAAACATAAAGCTTTGGCGTAAAGCCATTATTTATTTAAGGAATCATAATGATTAAGGTTAAAAGAGCGCTTATAAGTGTTTCAGACAAGAAAGGCATATTGCCTTTTGCTAAAAGATTACATTCTTTTGGAGTTGAAATACTTTCTACGGGCGGAACAGCTCGTCAATTAAGAGATGCTGGAATTCCAGTTATTGAAGTATCAGATTATACTGGATTCCCTGAGATGTTAGATGGAAGAGTAAAGACTCTTCATCCTAAAATTCATGGCGGACTCCTTGCGCTTAGGAACAAAAAAGAGCATATGGATCAAATAGCCGAGCATAGTATTGGCCTGATAGATATGGCTGTTGTAAACCTTTATCCTTTTGAAAGTGTTATAAAAAAGAAAAAAGTATCAATGGAAGAAGCTATAGAAAATATTGATATTGGCGGGCCTTCAATGCTTCGTTCAGCTGCTAAAAATTATAAAAGTGTTGCGGTTGTATGTAATCCTGAAAAATATGGAGAGATTTTAAAAGAGCTTGATGTAAACAGCGGAATTCTTTCTGATTTCTTTTTATTCCGCCTTTCAGTTGAAGCATTTAAATGCACTGCGCGTTATGATCAGATTATATTTGGATTCTTAACAGAACGCTTATCAGGAGATTTAGCACCACTTCCAAAAACATTAGACCTTAATTTAACAAAAGCTTTTGATTTGCGATATGGAGAAAATCCACACCAAAATGGCGCTCTTTATCGTCAAGGAGGTCAAGATTGTGGCCTTACTAACATTCGTCAATTACATGGCAAAGAGTTGTCTTTTAATAATTTTCTTGATTTAAGTGCAGCTGTTAATTTCATTAAAGATTTTGATAAGCCTACAGCAGTTATTATTAAACATAATAATCCTACTGGAATTGCTGAAGATACTACATTACTAAATGCGTTTAAGAATGCATTAAAATGCGACCCTATTTCTGCATTTGGTGGCATTATAGGATTTAATAAGGCAGTTGACGTAAAAACAGCAAAAGAAATTTTTAAGAGTGGATTTATGGAATGCGTTATTTCTCCTAAATTTAATAAAGATGCGTTAGAGGTTTTAAAGGTTAAGAAAAACTTACGATTAATAGAGTTTGATTTTAATAAACAAGTTTCTGATAAGTTTGATTATAAGAAAGTTTGTGGTGGTTTTCTTGTTCAAGAAAAAGATAATAGGGCTCTTAACGCGAATGAGTTAAAGGTTGTAACTAAGAAGAAACCAACAAAAGCACAAATGGACTCGATGTTATTTGGTTGGAAAGTAATTAAAAATGTAAAATCTAATGCAATTGTTTTAGTAAAAGGTAAAAAAACCATAGGCATTGGTTGTGGACAAACAAGTCGTATTGAGAGTGTCAGAATATCAATAAAACAAGCTGGCAAAGAAGCAAAAGGATCAGTTCTTATATCTGATGCATTTTTACCAAAGACAGATAATATAAAAGCAGCAGCAAAGGCTGGAATCAAAGCAATTATTCATCCTGGAGGTTCTATCGCAGACGCTGATGTTATAAAAGAAGCGGATAAAGTTAACATAGCAATGGTTGCAACAGGTGTACGCCACTTTAAACACTAAATAGGGCGCAATGAACTTTATAGAAGTAACAGCATATCTAAATTCCTTCATTAATTATGAATCAAGTCTACATAAAATAAAAGCAGAACAGTTTAGCTTAAATGGCATCAAAGCTTTGATGCATGCCCTAGGGAATCCACAAGATAATTTAAGAATTGTACATGTAGCAGGCACAAAAGGTAAAGGGTCTGTAAGCGCCATGACGGCTTCTATATTAAAAGAAGCAGGTTATAAGGTTGGCTTGTATACTTCGCCACATTTAAATAATCTTAGAGAGAGGATTAGAATACTTGTTTTAGACAAGAATTCTATATCAGATGTAGATGATATATTTTTAGATTCAATAACAGAAAATGAATTATTTAATATATTAGAAGAGATCAAGCTAAAAATAGATCAAGTAAGGGCGGCTCAACCTTTAACCTTCTTTGAAGTTTTAACTGCCATAAGTCTTTATTATTTTTCTAAAGAAAATGTAGATTTTGTAGTTTTAGAAACGGGATTGGGCGGAAGGCTTGATGCTACCAATGTTGTTAAGTCAGAGGTTGCGGTAGTTACGCCTATTAGTTTGGAGCATACAAATATTTTAGGTAATAATTTAAAAGAGATAGTTATAGAAAAAGCAGCTATTATTAAAGACAAGGGACAGAAAGTTGTTTTGTCTCCACAAGAGAAAGAAATAAAAGATATCTTAATTGATAGATGTAATAAATTTAGTATTAAACCTTTTTGTGTA
Source organism: Candidatus Zapsychrus exili (assembly GCA_030765585.1). Taxonomy (GTDB): domain Bacteria; phylum Omnitrophota; class Gorgyraeia; order Zapsychrales; family Zapsychraceae; genus Zapsychrus; species Zapsychrus exili. The sequence goes on from JAVCCJ010000075.1 coordinate 87,597, forward strand.
GATAAAGATAAGGTGGACAATTTAGAAATAAGTTTATTAGGCAAGCATCAAAAAATAAATGCCGCAGTTTCGATAGGAATAATAAATGCTTTAATTGAGAACGGATTTGATATTAAAGAAAACGCTATACGTCAAGGTTTGAAGAATTTATTCTGGCCGGGAAGATTTGAAGTTATGAAAAAAGATGGGTTTACAATTGTTTTAGATTGTGCACATAATGTTGATTCAATGAAGACAGTAGTGGAAACTATAAAAGAAAACTTTTCTCCCTGCAAGGTCGTAGCTGTTTTGGGTCTATCTGCTGATAAGGATAGGGTTGGAATTTGCCAGGAATTAAACAACATATCTGATGAAATTATAGCTACGAGATCACAACATCCAAGAGCTTATAGTTTTAACGTTGATGAGCTAAAAAGCTTGTTTAAGGGTAAGTCGTGTTCTATAATTTACGACATTAAAGATGCTCTCGAAGAGGCGCAAAATAAAGCAGATCATAAAAGTGTTATTTTAGTAACAGGCTCGTTGTTTGTTGTTAATGAGGCAAGACAATTATGCATAAATTAAAAAACATAGAAGATACTATAGCTGCTATTTCTACTCCGGCGGGAACAGGCGGAATAGGCATAGTTCGCTTAAGTGGCCCCGAGTCTTTAAATATAGCAGAGAAAATCTTTTTGTCTAAAACGGGCAAGAAAGTAGTTCAGTTTAAAAGTTTTTCTGTACATTATGGCTGGGCCATTGATAAAGATAATAATAATGAAATTATTGATGAAGTATTGCTCTCTGTTATGCGAGCGCCTAAAAGTTACACTACGGAAGATATTGTTGAAATAAGTTGTCACGGCGGCGGAGTTGCCTTACGTTCAATTCTCAAAGCAGTAATCAATTTAGGCGCAAGATTAGCTGAGCCAGGAGAATTTACAAAAAGGGCATTTTTAAATGGAAGAATAGATTTAACTCAAGCTGAAGCAGTTTTAGACATAATTAATTCAAAAACAGATGCATTCTTGAAAGTAAGCACACATCAATTAAAAGGAGACTTATCTTTAGAATTAGAAAGTATTAGAGAAGAGTTGATGAATATATATACAGAAATAGAAGCTTTTGTTAATTTTCCAGAAGATGAAATAGATGTTCAAGGTAAAAAGAATTTAATGCTTGATATTGAATCATCGAAAGCGAGAGTGGATAGTCTGCTTAGTACGAGCGATCAAGGTAGGATATTAAAGGAAGGTATTAAAATTGTTCTTTGTGGAAGAACCAATATCGGGAAATCTTCTTTGCTAAATGTTTTATTGAAAACCCCACGTGCTATTGTATCTGATATTGCAGGCACGACGAGAGATACTATAGAAGAAACTACTCAGATAAATGATATTCCTTTTCAGATTATTGATACTGCGGGGATATTAACTCCAAATAACACAATAGAACAAGAGGCAATTAAAAGAAGTCATGATTCGATTGAAAGCTCTGATTTAGTTATTCTAATTTTGGATTCAAGTTTCCCATTATCTAGAGAAGATGAAGATATAATAGAAAATGTTAAAGATAAGAACGTTCTGGTTGTTCTTAATAAATCTGATTTAGAGAACAATTTAGATGAAAAAAGAATTAGAGAAACATTTTTAAATAAAAATATTCTAAAAATCTCCGCACTTAATAAAATTGGTATTGATGGGCTAAAAGAAGCTATTGTTAATTTTGTGCTCCATGGAGAAACCATTAAGACAGATGGTATATTCATTAGTAATTTAAGGCATATTCAGTCGCTTCAAAATGGGCAGAAAGCCTTAATGTTAGCAGGTAAGAATTTAAATAGGGAGATGTCTTTAGAGTTTGTTTCTGAAAGCATAAAGGAAGCAATTAATTTCTTAGACGAAATAACAGGTCGTAATGCTAATCAAGATCTTCTTGATAAAATCTTTTCTCAATTTTGTATAGGTAAGTAACCCTGCTGCAATAAATTTTCAGAGCTTTTGTTCATTTCTTCAGCTTGTTTTAGAACTTCTTTATTTGCATTTATCAAATCTTTTAAAAATTCTTGATCTGAGAATAAGGTTTGCATTTTTGGATCAGTCATTAGGCCTACAATATTCCCATCTTGCAGTTTTTCTTTGATGACTTCATCTGTAACAAAACTTTCAAAATCTTTATGAGACATTAATTTCTTAAATTTCTCAGAAGATCTTATGTTGCTTACCACTCCTTTGTTACTGATGAGGGCGGTAGTTTTTGCCATAATATCTTTAGAAGTAGGGATTTTGTATCCAGTTAACTTATTTGCTGTTTTATATGTTTTAGATTTGGATATATCAGTTTGAATTCTTTCAAGCCATTCATGTTTAGGTGGTACGATGGATATTATAATAATTAAAATGGCAAGTATGGTACCTTTCCAAAGTAAGCAAAATAAACTTCCTAGTGCTTTGCTTAAGATTGAATATTTCTCTTTAGTTCCGCTCGCTTTATTTAAAACTTTTCGTAAAAGATAAAAAGATATTTTAATAATAAAGGGTCCTATCATTGGGATAAGCGCAGCTTTAAACATATCTTTGCAAATACTGTAATATAAGAGGCCTATTAAGGAGCACACTATTAAGGAAATGGGCCCTAAGGCAGAGTTTAAAAATCCTTGTTTCCATCCTCTGTAAAGCAGGTAAATACCCGCTAAAATAACAATATAATCTGTTATTGAGTTCATTTATTCTCTTTTTTTGTAGGTTAACTATTACGTATAATAGTATAGCATTGTTAATATTTTATTCAATAGAGGGCTTCATTAATGTGTAAGTTTTAAAAAAGTTCAAAACTTGCACTTTATTCTAAAAATAGTTTAAAATAATCGCTTATAAATTTGCATTTTGTTCTTTTATGTATTATATTTAAGGTGAAGTAAACGCTTCCTTTTTAAGAAAGAAGGCATTTACTAATTCCAGCCACGAAAGTTATAGTTCTTAATTCCAGCCACAGGTAGTTTTGTTAGAATTTTAGCTTAATAAAAAATAAATTTCTTGATAATCAGTGATTTAGGCATTAAAATAAAAATATATTTGTTGCAGAGCGTTGATAATAAATAACTTATAAAGATATGATTGATCAAACAAACAAAAGAAAACATGAAAGACTAAGCTGCGTTGTCCCCATTGAGGCAAGAGCAGACAGTTTCTTTAGAAATGTTAAGACCACTGACCTTAGCAAGGGTGGAGTAGGCCTAGTTTCTGAATTTGAAGTCTCTATTGGACAAGAAATTGCCATAGAAATACAATTAGGGAAAAGCTCAGACTCAGTACTTGCAATAGGAAAGGTTCAATGGGTTGAACTGAATTCTAATCAGCTTAATTATAGAATAGGTATGCATTTTAAGGAAGTTTTACAAGGATCAAAAAGTAGGTTAAATAAGTTCTTTTCTTAAATAGAGGAAATAATATGCTTTTAGAAGAACAGGGTATAGACGGTAGACTTTTTGAAAGATTTCAAGCCAGGTTTCCTGCAAGATTTAAAGATACTCGCAGCGATTTTGGAGATAATGTAAGATTGCGTGATGCGTCAGCTCAAGGAGCGAAATTAACTACGAAAGATCGTCTTTATCTGCATGATAGTGTGTCTGTAGAGGTTAAACTTCCTGATGGACAAGATCCTTTAGTTATGAGAGGTAAGGTTGTTTGGTCTAAAAACAATGATCCTGACAATTGGGATATAGGTATAAGATTCCATAAAGTTAGCCTTATGAACATGTCTCGTCTTTTTAAATTTGTTTAATCTTCATCCCACCTTTGTTAAAATACTTAATTATTCATATAATTTATTATACTTGTCTAAAAAAGACTATCGTATTAGAATGTATTTCCTAAAATAAACATAAGAGGATAGCTATGGAATTTGATTATTCGTATTTAGAAGACAGAATAAGCTTTAAATCTGACAATGCAAAGAGCTTAAGAACGATTTATTTCCCTTTATCTGGCATAGATGAAAAAGGTATAAAATCTTCTATAACACCTTATTTATCAGGTGATATTAAAATAGATAAAAATTGCTATCTCACCAAACCAGTATCAACTGAAGACCTACGTTGTTCCCTACGTAATTTCTTTTTATATTTAGAAGACAAACAAGTTCTATCAATAGCAAATGAAGAAGATTCTGAGTGTGAGTCTACTTTTCTTGAAGCTGGACAACTTTGGCAAGGTCTAACTAAACAATGCAAAAAAGGAATTGAGCTTAAAGCTTTGAATTTTGTTCCTGTTACAGGGCAAAATGTTGAGCTTATGAAAATAACAGTGCGAAATACTTCTAAAGATAATATTAAGTTTGTTCCAACAGCGGCCGTTCCAATATTTGCTAGATGTTTATCAAATAAGCATGATCATGAGCATGTTAGCTCTTTGTTAAATAGAATCAAACAGACGCCCGAGGGTGTTGTGGTTAAGCCTTCTATGGTATTTAACGAGGAGGGTCATAGAGAGAATAATACTATTTATTATGTGGTAGGCGTAGATGATACTAGTAAATTACCAGAAGGAACATTTCCTACAGTAAATAGTTTTTTGGCAGATAACACAACGTTTTTAAATCCAGAAGCTGTTGTTAAGAATATAACTCCAGAGGTTTTAACTAATGTCCAACTGCAAGGAAAAGAGGCTGTTGGCGCTTTACGTTTTAATTTAATTGAATTGAAGCCTGAAGAGTCAAAAGAATATTTTATTTTGATGGGCGTAGCTCAAAATGAGAAAGAAATTAAGGAAGTATTTAATAGTTTTAATTCAAAAGAAAAATTTGATAAAGCTTTGTCAGAAAATAAAAAGCATTGGAAAGATATAACAGGTGCAATAACATTTTCTACAAAGGATGAAGATTTCAACTCTTGGATGAGGTGGGTGACGTTACAGCCGATTCTTAGAAGGATTTTTGGATGTTCTTTTTTACCTGACCATGATTATGGAAAAGGAGGAAAAGGCTGGAGAGACATTTGGCAAGATCTGCTTTCTTTGATTTTAATTGAGCCTGATCAAGTAAGAGATACTCTTGTAAATAATTTTGCAGGTGTAAGAATTGATGGTTCAAATGCAACTATAATAGGATCTAAGCCAGGTGAATTTATCGCCGATAGAAATGCTATATCTAGAGTTTGGATGGATCATGGAGTATGGCCTTTTACAGCGCTTCTTCTTTATATAAATCAAACGGGTGATTTTGATATTCTTTTTGAGAATCAAGCTTACTTTAAAGATCTTCAGTTATCTCGTTGTTCGGGAAAAGATATTTCTTGGAATTTAGCGCAAGGCAATCAATTAAAGAACGAGAAAGACAATGTTTATAAGGGCTCTTTGATAGAACATGTTTTAGTTCAACATTTAGTCCAGTTTTTTAATGTAGGGGAGCACAATATTACAAAGTTAGAGAATGCTGATTGGAATGATGGTTTAGATATGGCAGCTAAACGTGGTGAAAGCGTTGCTTTTATGAGTTTTTATGGCGGCAATATGCTTGCACTTGCTGATCTTTTAGAAAAAATAGCTAAAGAAAAAAATATATCAGAAATACCTGTCCTAGAGGAACTTTCAACTCTTTTAGATTCTGTTTCAAAAGATAGCGTTGACTATTCGAGCGTAAAACAGAAGCAAGATTTTTTATATGAGAAATATTTTAAATCTGTACAGCCTAAAGTAAATGGTAAACAGGTAATGCTTAAAATACAAGACATTGTGATTGATTTGCGTAAAAAGGGTCAATGGATTTTTGATTATATTAGAAATAATGAGAAAATTAAGTCCGGTGGTAACTTATGGTTTAATGGATATTATGATAATGAAGGCAAAAAAGTTGAAGGAGATATTAAAGGCAAGACTAGAATGACTTTGACGGGGCAGGTTTTCCCTGTTATGAGCGGTCTAGCAACAGAGGATGAAATAAAAAGTATTGTTGAATCAGTAGAAGAGCATTTGATTGATAAGGATTTAGGAGGAGTAAGGCTAAATACTGATTTTGGAATAGATAATTATTTAAGTCTTGGTCGTGCGTTCGGATTTGCTTATGGTACAAAAGAAAATGGAGCGTTCTTTAGTCATATGACAGTTATGTATGCTTATGCTTTATACTCTCGAGGTTTTGCTAGGGAAGGTTATAAAATATTGCAATCTATATATAAAATGGCAGCTGATACTAAAAAATCAAAGATTTATCCTGGAATACCGGAGTATTTTGATTCAGAGGGAAAGGCTATGTATCATTATTTAACAGGTTCAGCAAGTTGGCTTGTTTTGACAGAGCTTACTCAAAGTTTTGGTATAAGGGCAGATGCTGGAGATCTTGTTTTTGATCCTAAGCTTGTAAAAGAAGAGTTTAATAGCGATGGAACTGCTTCAGCCACTTGTAATATGTTTGGTAAGGCGCTAACGGTTGTTTATGAAAATAAAGATTTATTAGATTATGGCTTCTATGAGGTTAAAGATATTGTTCTAAATGACACTAAGTTTGATGTTAATGTAAACTCTGATAATTTGAATAAAGTTATAAAAGAAAAGATTATTAAATTGTCTTCACCATTAAAATTTCGCATAATTCTTGGTAAAAAATAGGAATTTTAATGGTATATCCTGCTTAAACTAAACTTAAAATTCTATTTTGACAATTATATTCCCTAATGATATACTCATTGCTCTATACTTAATATCGTATAATAATTATATGTTTTTAGGAGGTTAAATGAAGCGAGTATTAAGCTTGTTTTTATGCTGTTTTTTAATTCTTTCAATAGGATGTGGAAAGAAAAAGAAAGATTCAAATACAATTACAATATGGCATTGGATGACAGATCGCCATAAGACTTTTGAGAGCCTTGCACAGAAATATGAAGAACAAACAGGAATAAAAGTTCAAATAGATTTATACGCCCCATCAGATGTATTTACCCACAAAATTATAGCTTCCGCCCAAGCAAGAGTACTTCCAGATATTTATGGAATTTTGGATAAAAAGAAAGTTTTTGCTTCTTTTATCGAGAACGGATTTGTTGCTGATTTAACAGAAGAATTTAAGAAAAATGATTCAGAATGGGAAAAGGCTATATTTCCAAAAGCATTAGATGTAAATCGTTTTAAAGAAGGAAATATATATAATATAAGACCAGGCATCTATGGAGAGCCTTTAGATGTTACTAATATTCAAATGCTTTATAATAGAAAGCTCCTTGAAAAGATAGGAGTTAAAACTCCTCCTGTGACATTTGAAGATTTTATCAATATAGCAGAATCTTTAAAGAGAATAGGTATATCAAGTTTAGTTTCTGGATGGGGTGAATTGTGGATGATAGAATGCTTTGCTTCTAATTACGCGTTTAATATTATGGGTGAGAAGAAAGTTATGGATACATTTAAAGGAGAAGTACCTTATACAGATCCTGATTGGATAAAGGTTTTTAGTATATTTAAAGATTTAGCTGATAGAGGTATTTTAGTAGAAGGCGTTGTTACTAAACCAAATAAATTTGCTGAACAAGATTTCGCTCTTGAGCGTGCAGCATTTGCATTTAATGGATCGTGGTGTGTAAATGTTTATAATGATATGAATCCTGATCTTGAATATGGCGCTATGTTGCCGCCGTCAATTAATCCTAAATTGCCTATGAGAATATGGGGCGGAGCAGGGTCTTCTTTTGTTGTTAATCAAGATTCAACAAATAAGGACAAAGCTATCGCTTTCTTAAAATGGATAACAAACAAAGAGCAACAATCTTATTTGGCAAAAGAAACAAAAAATCTTCCTTCAAATCGTCAGGCCTTATCTGATATACCTAAGATATTGTCTGAATTTGCAAGAGTCATGGATTACACGACTTATCCTTCTATTTGGGAATATAATGAAGCAGCATTGGTTTCAGAGAAATTTAACAGAGGTATTCAGTCTATCATTATAGGTGAGAAAACACCTCAAGAAGTAGCAGAAGAAGTGCAGGCGGTTAAACAAAAAGAATTGGAAAAAGCTAAGAGAAAAAGAAAATAAATGCCAGCAATACGCAAAAATAATTTATTAGCTAAAGCAATAGATAATTCTGTTAATTTTTCTTTTGTTCTACCAGCTATTGCTATATTTTCAATTTTTTATATTTATCCTTTTTATGATATTTTTAATTTATCGCTTCATGAATGGAACGGTATTAGCTCTTATAGGGAATTTGTTGGTTTAGCTAATTTTAAAGAATTGATGGTAGACAAAATTTGGTGGAAGTCAATTTGGCATGCTGGTTTTATAACTATAATAGCTTTAACTTTTCAAAATATGCTTGCATTTTCATTAGCTCTTGTTTGTGATAGACAAATTCGTTTAAAGAAATTTTATAGGACAGTGTTTTTTATTCCACCTGTTTTATCTGAGATAGTTGTTGGTTTAATTTGGCAGTGGATTCTTTATGCAGGAACTCAATCAGGAGAGCATATAGGTCTTCTTAATTATGTTCTTGTTAAAAGCGGATTACCGCATTTGGTTAATAATTGGTTATCTAATCCAAAAACAGCCTTAACATGCATAGCCCTTGTTCATTGTTGGAAAGGTTTTGGCTGGGGATTTATCATTCTGCTTGCAGGTTTGCAGACAATTGATAGTCAGTTGTATGAAGCTGCACGTGTAGATGGTGCTGGAAGCTGGAAGACATTTAGGCATGTGACTCTTCCTATGATGATGCCTGTGATTCTAGTTGTTATTATTCTAACAGTGCTCGGTTCTATGCAGGTGTTTATCTTGATAATATCTATGGTAGGACAAGGACTTGGATACCATACAGAAGTTCCTGTCACGAGAATACTTTCATCTATGATGGGGACAGGTAGATATGGTTATGCATGTGCGATGGGAGTTAGCTTTGGAGCGATATTGATTACTATCTCAGCAGCGTTTAAATATTTATCTAATAAAACAAAACAAGTTTAAATTTATGATAAACAAATATACAATTAAGAAATTCTTTATATCTATAATTACTCATATTTTTTTAATGACTGTTGCGATGTCGTGCTTGTTTCCGCTTTTTTGGATGTTACGTTGTGCATTAATGACCAATGAAACTGTATTTGTTGATAAATCGATTATTCCAAGCCAGATGAATTTTGGAAATTTTATTACTGCTTGGGTAGAAGGTGGTTTTGGAATATATTTCTTAAATAGTATTATTTATACAGCATCGGTTGTTTTTGGCATTGTTATAATTGCTTCATTAGCTGGTTACGCATTTTCTCGACTGAGATTCCCAGGAAAGAACCTATTTTTCTATATGTTTATTGCGGCCCTAATGATACCTTTGCCGGGAAGCTTTGTTCCCTTAGTAGTGCTTATGAACAAACTAGGCTGGGCAAATACTAGATATGGTTATATACTTTGTATGATAAATGTAGGTTTATCTATGAGCATATTATTGTTTAAGACATTTTTTGATAAAATGTCTCCCGACTTAGAAGATGCTGCAAGAATCGATGGATGTGGCAGGTTAGGTATTTGGTGGCACGTAGCGCTTCCTTTAGCAAGGCCTGCAATTGCGGTTGTTGTTATTTTTAATTCTTTAAATGTATGGAATGAATATATTTTGGCGAATCTTTTACTGAATGATAAATCTCTTATGCCTTTGCAAAGAGGATTAATGGTATTTCAAGGTTCGCATAGTGTAGATTATCCATTGTTGATGTCTGGTTTAGCTATTGCGGTAGTTCCGATTGTAGTAGTTTATTTAGTTATGCAAAAGCATATTATAAAAGGACTTTCGTCGGGCATTACTGTTGGATAATTTTTGTATTAATTAAAAAGAGTAAAATTATGAATATTAAAACAAAGATAATCAGTATTTTCTTAATTGCATTTTTTCTGTGTATAGCGAGTTCTGTGCATTCTGAAGAAGAAGTTGTTAGCCGAGATCAAGAAATATCTGAAATATTGCAAGATGTTTATGAGGAAGAGCTTGTTGTGTCTGAAGAAGCTATGTCTTCTTCAGAGTTTGTAAAATTGTTATGGGAAGCTTCTAGTAAGAGAGACTTGAAAAGAGTAGAGATCTTAGTAAGCGAATGCCTTGCTTTATATGGTCAAGAGGCAAAACTTTTAGAGGAGCAATTAGAAGGATTTCCTACAAGAGGAGAGGAAGAAAATTATAAATCTTTAAACGATGTTGCGACTTGTCTTTTTATTAGAGCTGAATTTTATATGAATAGTGGAAAAGGCGAAGAAGCGGTTAAGAAATTTCAAGAAATAATTGTTTTATATCGTTGGGCTCAAGCCTGGGATCCTCGTGGCTGGTATTGGTCTGTTGCAGAAAAGTCTCAAGCCAGTATAGATGTTTTGACAGGAAAGGCGCAAGAAGAAGCAGATAAAGACCAAGAAAAAGTTGATCTCATCTTGCCTAATATTGCTACAAAAGGGACGGAAGATATTATAGATTACAGCAAGTATGGAAAGTTTCTTAATGTAGGAAAAGAGAATTATCATTATTCCATAAAAGATCTTGATGGTCTAAAGCAGGCTTTAGGAGAAGGTATTTATCCTAATACAAGAGATGTTTATAAAAATCCTAGATATAAAGAAGTTAAAAAAGAAGGTCGTTTAAATGGAAGCCATTGGGATTTTGTAAACACGTACGATTTGGAAGCTGCTTATTTTAAATGGGTTGCTGCTCCTGATACTTGGGGAGTTAGACTTTTTTATTTAGGTATGGTATTTGAGAAATCAGGTATGTATTACGAGGCCCTTAAGGCATACCACTCTTTAATAATACATTTTCCAAAGACAATTGGATGGACATATTGGCAAACCCCTTGGTATCCTGCACAAGCTGCGATAGCAAAAATTAAATATATTATTCGCTCGCATCCAGAGTTGAATGTTAAAGCTAAATGGATGAAGATTGAAGTTAAGAACGGTTATGATAATGATGACAAGAATGATACTATTGTGACGTATCCTGGAAGAATTTTGCCAAAAGGTATTATTGATAGGGTTAAAGATGCATTTAATTTAGAGGAAAGAGTTATTCTAAAGAAGGTAATTAAAAAGGTTGGGAAAGGCAAGGTTAGACTTGTTCAGTATGATAATGGTCATTGGCAACTTCTAGTAGAAAATAAGCCTTATGTGATAAAAGGCATTACTTATGTGCCTACTAAGGTAGGGCAAAGCCCTGATAAGGGTACGCTTGTTAATTGGATGGAAGAAGATAGTAATAAAAATGGTAATATTGACGGTCCATTTGATTCGTGGGTTGATAAAAATAAAAATAACGAGCAAGATGAGGACGAGCCAATTGTAGGTGATTTTCAACTTATGAAAGAAATGGGAGCAAATACTTTAAGAATTTATCATGTACCTGAAATTCCAAATAAAGAACTTTTAAGGAAGATGTATAAGGATTATGGTATTAGAGTTATTATGGGAGATTTTATTGGTAAATATGCTATAGGTTCTGGAGCTAGTTGGACTGAAGGAACAGATTATGAAAATCTTGATCATAAAAAGAAAATGCTTGAATCTGTGAGGAAAATGGTAATGGAACATAAAGATGAGCCTTACCTTTTAATGTGGCTTTTAGGAAATGAGAATAATTATGGAGTTGCTTGTAACGCTGATAAAAAACCAGAGGCATATTTTAAATTTGCAGATGAAGTAGCTAAGATGATTAAGAGTATTGACAAAAATCATCCTGTTGCTGTGAATAATGGAGATACTCTTTTCCTAGATGTATTTGCTAAAAATTCTCCTAATGTGGATATTTTCTCAGCGAATGTATATAGAGGAAATTATGGTTTTGGTTCTTTTTGGGAACAAGTTTTTGACGCTAGCGGAAAGCCTGCATTTATAACAGAATATGGTTGCCCTGCATATGCCCCTCATCTAACTTTAGAAGAAGGTGAGGAAGTTCAAGCCGAGTATCATAAGGGTAATTGGATGGATATTGAAGAAAATTTTGCTGGACGTAGCACAGGAATTGGAAACTCTTTAGGTGGAGTTACGTTTGAATGGATGGATGAATGGTGGAAAAATTATGAACCTTATATGCATGATAGAAAATCAGATGCTGTAGGTCCTTTTCCAGGTGGGTATTATTTTGAGGAATGGTTTGGACTTGTTAGCCAGGGAAAAGGAAGAGAAAGCCCCTTCTTAAGACAGCCTAGAAAAAGCTATTTTACATATAAAGAGCTTTGGAATCGTAACCTTCCTTAAAAGTTCAAAATTGGCATTTTTCGAAGAAATAGTGTATACTTTATTTTACAATTCTAATATATAATAATATAAGATTAATATTAACATAATAGGAGGAGAAAGAATGAGAAAGACTTTAACAGTATTTTTGCTGGCAGCTATTTGTTTAGTAGCCCCTAAAATCGCCCTTGCATATAATTTTGGTGATTTTGGATCTGCCACTTTGGTTAATAAGGCCTGGCAAGCACATAGTCAAGGAGATGTTGAAGGCGTGTTGGCCTATACAAACAAGTGTCTTGAGCTTTATGCAGAACAGGCTCAACAAATGCAAAGTGAGCTTGATAGTTATGTAGAAGGTTCAAATGAAAAGATTTTTGAGAAATGGGCATTGAATGATGTGGCAACTGCTTTGTTTGTTCAAGCAGAAGCTTATCGTATGGCAGGTATGGCAGAAGAAGCAAGTAAGGTGTACACCAGTATAATTGAGAATTATGCTTATGGGCAAACGTGGGATGCAGGCGGATGGTTTTGGAAACCGGCAGAAGCTTCTCGTGATCAATTAAAGATAATTGAGACAGGTTTAGTTTTAGATTTTGGAAATAGTTCTTCTTCATTCTTAGTAGGTCAAGCTTGGAAGTCTTTGCATAATAATGCACATGATGCAGTTGTTATTTATGTTAAGAAAGCTTTAGAACTATATGAAGGCGAAGCAAAAAATATGCAAGATTCTCTGACAGAATATCCTTGGGAATCTAATGATAAAATTCTTACATATTGGGCATTAAATGATATTGGAACTGCTCTTTTTATCTTGGGCGAATCTTATAAAAAAGTAGAAGACCGAGAAGGAGCTAGAGAGGCATATAAGAAATTAATTAATGATTTTTATTATGCTCAGTGTTGGGATCCTAAAGGATGGTTTTGGAAACCAGCAGAAGTTGCTCAGCAAGCACTAGAAGATCTAGGCAACCTTCCAGATACAAATCTTGAAAGATTTAAATAATATTTGAAGTTTTAATTTAACCTAATGTCAATTTTATAATTTTTAAATTGGCATTAGGTAGTTTTGTTTAATAAGGAAAGTTTAATTAATGTTAGTAAAAAAGTTTTTATTTGTATTAGTTTGTATATGTTTTTTATTTTCAGGGTGTTCAGAGTACAATAAAAGTAAAGAACAATCCCCTGTTGATTTAGATCAAAAATCTCTTTATGTATCTGATATAGCAGATGTATTTGATAATAAAATATTGAATGTAAAACAAAAAGATGTCGTTGATTATAGCTCTTTAGAAGAATCAGTTGTATATCAAGAGTATGGCGTCGAGCAAACAGCAGGAAATACATTGCAGCAAGCTTTTGAACCTTTTTATGTTTATTATGAAAAAGGTTCTCCTCAAAATCATTATATACCCTCAGGTTTTATGCCAAACGGAAAATGTCTTTCTTTAAGTGATGGATGGATGTCGGATTGTCATTCTGCGCAGACATGTATAAAGGTAGAGTATGATTTACAATGTTCAAGACAGGATCAAAGATGGGCAGGAATTTATTGGTTAAATCCAGCAAATAATTGGGGAGGCCGAAAAGGTGGATTTAATCTGACTGGTGCAGAGAAATTAGTTTTTTGGGCAAAGGGAAATAAAGGCGGAGAGCAGATAAACGAAGTTATAGTCGGTGGAATTTCTGGAGATTATCCTGATTCAGATAAAACTTGGATAGGACCAATAATATTAACTGATAAATGGCGCAAGTATACTATTGATTTAAGAGGTAAAGATTTGTCTTATATCAGCGGTGGATTTGGATGGTCGACTAGTGAAGGCGTTAACCAAGATTCTTGTATTTTTTATCTTGATGATATTAGATACGAATAAAATTATTGTATAAAGATTTTTAATATTAAGCCAGCTTAAATTTTTAATTTAAGCTGGCTTTTTGTTTAGTAGATATATCTTAAAAATACTGTTTTGTTCTTGTATTGCTAATAATAGTTTGTTATATTCATAATAACTACAATAATATAACTATATAATAGTAGGAATTTCCCTATGTCAAAAGTTGCCAAACAGAGCATATACATCCTCATAGTATTATTAATACTTAGTATCTTTTTTGCAGGCATTTCTTTAATGGATAAGCAAAAACTCGAGGTTATAAAGAGTAGCCTTTTAAGAGAAGTGCAAAATTTAGAGGGTGAAGTTGATACCTATATGTTGCAAGTTAAAACATTAAAAAATGAAGAAAAGAAATATCAAGAAAAAATAAAAGGCTTCAAAGAAGAAGTAGAGGCGTTTGAAAAAGAACGTTATGAATTTACAATGACAATAAAAGATTTAAAGAAACAGTCTGAAAAGAGTGAAGAAAATATAGTAAAAGCTGAAGAGGAAAATCAAAAATGGAAGAAGCGTTTGGATGAGGCCAGAAAACAACGCGATGAGTTGGTTAAAAAACTTAAAGAAAAGCCAGAGCCTGAAATTATTTATAAAGAGGTTATAAAAGAAGTATTTGTAGATGTTCCAAAATATGAAGAAGAAGTAATAGAAGAAGTAAAAGAAGATTTAGATAAAGAAAAAGTTGAAATAAAGCCTTTGCTGGCAGATTATCAACAAGAAGAAGAATATTGGGCAGATATTTTAAAAGAAAAAGCCTCTTTGGAAGTGGAGATAGATAGATTGTCAGAAGAGCTTGATAAGAATTCAATTGAGATAGTTGATTTAAAACAAGCGAATGCCAATTTTGAATTAGAGCTAGAAAATGTAGTTAAAGAAAAAGAAGAAAAAGAAATTGATAATAAGTATAAGAAAGAAATAATTGATAATCTTTCTTTGGAATTAGCAAGATCTAAAAGCGACAGAAGATACGTTTATGAAAGATCAGATAAGCTAGGGAAAGAAACTGTAGCATTGCGTAAACAGATGAAGCAAATGATAGCTATTAAAACAGCTCTTGAGAAAACAATTGTGAAGTTAAGAAGTCAAAATATTAAGATGAAGAAAAGTCTTCGAAAGAATGATGGCTTGATTCAGGGTAAGATAGACGAAATTTGGGATATTAAAGCAAGTTTAGACGAATCTTTTAAAGAATCTAGAAATTCTGCAATTGAAGGAGTGGAATTACCCCCTATCATTGTTAGCTCAGCAAAGCCAGAAGATCCTCTAAACCCTAGTTTAGAGAAGCCAGGAATTGACGCAAAGGTTTTAAGTATCAATGAAGATAACAATTTTGCTATTATAAATGTAGGCGAAAAATCTGGGGTTAAAATAGGTGATGTATTGACTGTTTATCATGGGCCTGAATATATTGCTCGAATTGAAGTTATACAGGTAAGGCAAGATATTTGCGCAGCTGATATAAAAGAGCAATCTACAAAAATAGAGGCTGGAGATATCGTAAGATAAATATGCAAAAGAAGAAAATAAGCATAAATGATGTTGCCCGCAGAGCGGGCGTTTCTATTACCACGGTTTCTCGTGTAATAAATAATGTTCCTACCGTATCTAAAAAAAATCGTATTAAAGTTGAAGAAGCTGTTGCACATCTAAATTTCCAACCTGATGTAAGTGCCCAACGTCTAGCCAGCGGAACTAATAATTCAATAGGGCTTGTTATGCCAGGCTATCCTGGAATCTTTCATTCTTTTTATGCAGTAGAAATCATACGAGGCGTAGGACATTCTTGCGAATCATTAGGATTGGATTTGTTGTTTCATATTACAAATGGGTTTAATCCTCTTAATGCAAGTAATGTAGGTGGAATAATATTTGCTGATGTTATTGAGAATAGAAAACAGGTTGAAGAAGCAGTAAAAAGAGGTAAGCATTGTTTTATTGTAAATAATAATCTTCTGGATTTAGATGTAAACTATATAGCTGTTGATAATAGAAAAGGCGGAGAACTAGCCGCAGATTATTTGTCTGGATTTGGACATAAAAAAATAGCGACAATAACAGGTGATATGAACACTCAGTCAGGTCAGCAAAGACTTAAAGGGTTTAAACAGATTTTAGAAGATAAAAAAATACCTTTGCCTGATGAATATATTTATAGGGGGGATTACTCCAGACGATCTGCCAGATTGGCAGCAGAACATTTCTTAAATCTGGATGAAAGGCCAACAGCTATATTTGCAGCAAGTGATGACATGGCCTTAGAGGCTATAACAACGTTTATGGAATGTGGCATAGAAATACCAAAAGATATGTCTATAATTGGATATGATGATAACCCTGCCTGTCTTTATGGTCCAGTAGCATTAACAACTGTGAAGCAGCCTCTTTTTGAGATAGCAAAAGATGCCGTTAAGTATCTTCATGAGATTATAAATGGTAAGAATACTGAGAAAAAGAAAATTATGCTTCCGCCAGAATTAATAGTAAGAGATTCTTGCGCCCTTGCCAAAAAATAATCTCACCCACCAATCAACTTTCTTTTCGCATAGAAAATGATAAAATAATATTTTTGTTCTTATTTTGTTTGATCAATTCATACTCTTTAAGAACAAGTAACCATTTACTAGTAATTGCCTGTTGTGTTGTTTTATTCACTTGGTAACTACCTCCTTTCCTGGTTTTATCCAGTATAGCGGTTGTTACCGAAATTGTGAAGTACTACACTGCCGGTAGGCACGTAAAGTCCCGTTGGAACCACGTCCCTTTACGGGCAGGGAATCTCTGCTTCTCTAGTTGTGAGGCGGTAGCATAGCTTTCCTTGACAAATATAACCTTTCACGATACATTTAATGTCAATTATGAAAAGAAAATATGATTGTATAGTTATAGGAGCAGGTCATGCAGGAGTAGAGGCTGCGTTGGCTTCTAGTCGCATGGATTGCTCTACCCTTATGGTAACATTGTTTTTTGATACTATAGGGCAGATGAGCTGTAATCCTGCTGTAGGTGGAGTAGGAAAAGGTCAACTTGTCAAAGAAATTGATGCGCTAGGCGGGCAAATGGCCATAACTTCTGATAAGACAGGTATTCAGTTTCGTCAACTTAATATATCAAAAGGCGCTGCTGTACGCTCATCAAGATGCCAGTCAGATCGTAAATTATATAAGCGTTATATGCAGGATATTGTTCGCTCACAAGATAATCTGGATGTGTTGGAAGATGAAGCTGTAGAAATTTTAGTTAAAAGCAATAAAATAATTGGTTTAAAAACAAAAAGCGGTAAAGAAATTAAATGTAAAACAGTTGTTGTTGCAGCAGGGACATTTCTAAATGGACGTATCCATATGGGGCAAAACATAACTCCTGGTGGTCGCATTAATGAGCCAGCCTCAACAGAATTGGTCGATAGCTTAAAGGGGTTGGGTTTTGGAATCCTGTCTTTTAAGACAGGGACACCTCCGCGCTTGGATGGCAAGACAATTAATTTTGAAGGATTAGAGGAGCAACATTCTGATAAAATTCCAGTACCATTTTCTTTTAAAACAAAAGAAATCTTAGGAAATCAAAAGCTACTTCCTTGTTACATTACCCATACAAATAAAAGGACGCATGATATTATAAAAGAGAATATGCATTTATCTCCCATGTATTCTGGCCAGATTAATTCTACGGGAGTAAGATATTGTCCTTCAATAGAAGATAAGTTAAAAAAGTTTGGAGACAAGACAAGCCATCAGGTTTTTCTTGAACCAGAGGGGTTGGATACTGATGAATATTATCCTAACGGGATATCTACTGGATTGCCTGCCGATGTTCAAGAAAAGTTTGTACATTCAATTAAAGGATTAGAAAAAGTTAAATTTAATTGTTATGGCTATTCAATTGAACATGCTGTCATTCCTCCTACATCGCTCAAAGCTTCTTTAGAAACAAAGGCTGTTAGTGGTCTTTTTTTGGCAGGACAGATAAATGGTACAACAGGGTATGAAGAAGCAGCTGCGCAAGGATTAATGGCGGGAATAAATGCTGCTTTAAAAGCTAAAAAAAAGAAGCCTTTTGTTTTAAAAAGAGATCAGGCGTATATTGGAGTCTTGATAGATGATCTTATTACGAAAGGTACTGAAGAGCCGTACAGGATGTTTACATCCAGAGTTGAATATAGACTTATAGTTAGAGAAGATAATGCAGACAACAGGCTTGCTAAAGATGGCTATAAGCTTGGATTATTAAGCAAAGAAGAATACGAAAAGGTGCAAGAAAAATATAAACTTATAAACAAGGAAATAAAGCGTTTAAAGAGAGTGCGCATAAAAAAGAGTTCGGAATTAAATGATGAGCTAGAGAAAAGAGGAAGTTCTCCATTAAGACAGTCTACTCTACTTTACGATCTTTTAAAACGTCCTGAAGTAGATTATAAAATGATAGCATCTTTTGATGAGGGAGCAGGGGAATTATCAGATAAAGTTATTGAGCAAGTTGAGTATGAGACAAAATATGAAGGCTTTATTATAAGGCAGTTAAAAGATGTAGAGCGTTTTAAACATATTGAGAATATTAAGATTCCAAAAGATATAGATTATGATTCAATCGCAAGTTTATCTTTTGAGATTCGTCAGAAACTAAAAGCATTTATCCCTGAAAACTTAGGTCAAGCTAATAGAATATCCGGTGTTACACCCGCTGCCATATCAATACTTATGGTGTATTTGAAGAAAAGAAGTTTAGAGAAGAGAAAGAAATAAAATGTCTTTAAACAAAAAGATTTTTTACCAGAATAATACGTTTAGATTCTTTGTATTGCTTGTTTTTTTCGTAGCTTGTTGGTTTTTAGGCAGGATATTTGAAGTAGATATATATGAGTATCAAGATTTTCTTTCTAATTATTCTCTTGTCTTGTCAGGTACGATTTTTGTTTGTCTTTATGTAGCTATTACCACTTTTGTTTGGTTTGGGCCTAAGGATGTTTTTAGGATATTAGGCGCTATTCTTTTTGGCCCACTTGTAAGCACTATTTTTGTTTTTATAGCAGAGATGTTTAATGCATTTATATTGTTTTCTTTGAGTCGTAGACTGGGTAGAAAATTTATTGAACAAAAGTTTAAGTTAAAGTCGAAGCAGTTAGACAATACTAGCCAAGCGTCTGGGTTTTTAGGTATTTTAGCATTAAGAATAAATCCAATTATTCCTTTTCGCATTCAAGACCTAGGAGCCGGTTTATCTTCAGCGTCGTTTAATAAATATTTAATAGCTATTGCTATAGCATCTCCAATTCGTATTTTTTGGTTGCAGTATATTTTGGCAGGGGTAGGGCAGAATATTTTTAAGGATTTAAGTTCTGTTGTTAATTTTTTAATGGATAATCCAGTTATTATTGTTTATAGCCAAATATATTTCCTTATCATCATCATTTTATCTGTTATTGCATTAGTCGTAAGAAAAAGTGGTGCCAAAAAAGTGGTGCCTAGCACTGTAGATACTATTTAGCACCTTTATCGATAAGAAGTTTTATAATATCGGCTTTACTTGCGCGCATTAAAGGGGTGATTCTAAATAAGTCTGGTTGATTCACATCTGCTCCAGCTTCTATCAATAATTTAGCGACTTCTAGTTGATTAGGAAAGTTTTCTCCTGTGTTACTTACTGCTTCACTTAATGGAGTGTATCCGTTATAGTCGGGTTTATTTACATCAGCACCTTTTTTGATTAATAGTGAAATAATTTTTTTGCGACCCCACCAACTTGCCTCAATAAGAAGAGTTTTTCCTTCTAATGGCCCATGACGATTAATATCGTTTTCTTTATCTAAAAGAAGATTTATGGTATTAATATGTCCACTTCGAACAGTTTTAAAAATAGCAGTAGGACTTATTATGGCTTTTTTCTTTAAAAGGAACTTTAAGACTTCTAAGTTCCCAGAATAAGCTGCTATATCAGCAGCAGTTTCTAAATCGTTTTCTGAACTCGACCACCCTTTAGCATTAATGTCAGATTTCTTTCTCATGAGCAATTTAACTAAGCTAAGGTCTCCTTTATAAGCAGCGCACATAAGCGGTGTCCAATCCCAGTTTATATTAAATCCATAGATAGCTCTTCTATACCCACGGACGTCTATATTGGCTCCAGATAAGATTAAAGCTTTGGCAGCTTTTAGATAGTCATACATAATAGCATTGATTAGTAGAGGGGAAGGTCCTGTGCTTATTAGATTTGGGTCTGCTCCACGTTTTATAAGAAGACGGACTAGTTTATTCCTATTGCCAGAAACAGCAGCCTGCAAAGCATCGTTAAGTCTGTTTTGTGGTTTATTTTCTTCTAGCTTTAGCATTTTTTTAACAGCTTTAATATTTCCATTACGAGCTGCAGAGTAGAAACCTCCTTTTTTAAAATTAGCAAAGGCAAAAGAAGCGAATAAGACTAAAGATAGAAGACTAAAGACAGAAGACATCTTAAGAAATTTTTGGATTTTAATTTTTAATTTTTGGTTTTTAGTCATTAGTTAATCAAGGTTTGTTTTAACACCACTTCTGCCATCATCGAAGCACACATTGTAACTCTAGGAGACATAGGAGGGTGTCCGTCGTTTGTATCTGTTTTATTATCTCCAACAAAATAAATATTGTCTAGCTTTTTAACTAAAATTGGATGTTCATTTGATATTCCTGCCATGCCATTTCCAGTTATAATTGTTGGAGCCTTATCTTGATAATATTCAACAAATTCGTGTTTATATTCTGTTTTGTCGAACGCTTCAATAATAAATTCACAATTCTTAAAAAAGTTTTCACCGTTGTTTTTTGACCATTTGACATGGTGTGCTTTTATATTAAGGTCTGGATTTATTTTTAGAAGTCTATTTTTAAGTGTATCTATTTTATTTTGGCCTATTTCGTTAATAAAATATTGTTGGCGGTTTAAGTTAGAAGGCTCTATTGTGTCTAAATCTAATATCTCAATGTTTTTAAATCCAGATCTGACTAAGATAATAGCTACATTTGATCCCAAACCTCCAGCGCCACCAATTCCTATATTAACAGATTGGATTTTATCAAATTGTTCTTGGGTTAAATATTTAAGTAAACCTTCATGGAATTGATTCATGTTATTTCTCGTCGTAAATTTCCTCTTCTGCGTCTTCTTGATATAGCTCTTGAGGGTCTATATCATCTTTTATATGAGTTTTGACTTTATTTCTTTTTCTGTCCACAATTTCTTGAGTTTGTTTGTATAGAGAATCAAAGGCATCTATTAAAAGCGTTGAAAGAGGTGTATGATTTACTTGTCCTTTTTTAGGATCTTTTTTTACTAAAATATGATGTTGTGGAGCAATACGAGCTTCTATGTGTATATTGTATGAATGATCAACATGTTGATTGTTTTGAATTTGTTCTAGAGTGACATGACAGCTTATTATGTCGTCACAAATACGATCTAGTTTAGATATTTTTTCTTCAACAAGTTCTGTGATATCGCCTTTATCTTTCCATCCTTTTAAAGTTAATTTTAATGGCGTTTGCATTTTTTCTCCTTATTTTATGCTACTTCATTTTTAATTCTTCTCCAGTCGGTTAAGACCGGATCAAAATTTTGTTTTTTTAATAGTTCTATTATTTCTTTTGTGGTTCGGTTATCTTTTATATCAAATTGAGGACTTTGTTCTTGTGGTGTTTCTAAGGTATATCCTCCGACTGAAGTATTGGATTCAGCTGATATACGAGTTACACCAAGCCCAAGCGCCTTATCTCTTAAATTTTTATTTTCTCTTGTTGATAAATTTATTCCAATACGAGGGAATAGAATGCGTGTAAGGCAAATAATTTTAACTAATGTAATATCGTCGACATCGCAAAAGGAAAGATTCTCTCCCTTAACAGTTCTAAGTCTAGGAAAGGAGAGGCTGTATTCTATTCCAGGAAAATTACGTTCCATTTCTTTTAGATGTTGATAAAGGCAATAGACATCTTCTGCTATATTTGAAAGTCCAAGAAGTACTCCCATAGAAATGTATCTTATGCCAGCGAAGGCCGCGCGATATGGGGTTTCTCTTCTGTAATTATAATCTGCTTTTTTGCCGGATATGTGAAGCTCTTTGTAGCGGTCTTTATCGTATGTCTCTTGATAAATTGTAATTCCATCTACACCACTTAGAAATAATTCTTTGTATTCATGACTTTCCATTGGATAGACTTCTAAAGATATGTTGGGAAAATAATTCTTTGCTATTTTGACAGCTTCTTTTAAATATGGCAATGGCGTTATTTTATGTGATTCTCCAGTTAGAAGCAAAATATTTTCAATACCTTTGTTTGCTATGTAAGACATTTCCTGCTTAGTTTGTTCAGGTGTTAATTTAAAGCGTTTCATTTTGTTGTGACTATTGAAACCGCAATAAGTGCAATGGCTATTACAATAGTTTGATAAATAAAGGGGGGTATAGAGAGAAATCGTCCTTCCGAAATATTGTTCGGTAAGTTTTTTAGCTTTTTTAGCTAAACTTTCAATATATTGTGGATCATCGTTGTTTAAGATGCTTTTTAATTCTTGTAAGTCGATCATAACTTTTCGTAAAGAAATCCTGTTAAAGGAGAGGAGGCCTCTGCTTGGTTGCGCGATTCTCTTAAGCTGCTTAAATATGCTAGTCTGCCAGCTTCAATTGCCAGTGAGAAGCTTTTTGCTATTGTAATTGGATCTTTTGCTGTTGCAACAGCTGTGTTAACTAAAACAGCATCTGCGCCCATTTCCATTGCCTCAGCAGCTTGTGATGGAGCCCCTATGCCAGCGTCTACTATAATTGGAACATCAATCTCTTCAATTAAAACTCTTATAAGCTCTTTTACTCTAAGCCCTCGATTGCTTCCTATCAAGGAACCCAAGGGCATAACCGTATGTGCTCCAACATTCACAAGTTCACGCGCTACATAAAGATCAGGCGAAACATAAGGAAAAACGATAAAACCGTCTTTTACTAATTCTCCGGCTGCCTTTATAGTTTCGTTATTGTCAGGTAAAAGATATTTGCTATCGTTTATTACTTCAATTTTTATCCAGTTTCCGCATCCAGACTCCCTAGCTAGATTAGCAATTCTTATAGCTTCTTTTGCATTTCTAGCACCAGAAGTGTTGGTCAGTATTGTTATGTTATCTGGAATGTATTCTAATATATTCTCTTCGCTACGCTCTATGTCTATTCTTCTTAGAGCTACCGTAACTAGTTCTGTGCCAGAGTTTATTATAGACTCATGCAGGTTAGTTTTGTTTTTGAATTTTCCAGTACCGAGTAAAAAGCGGTTTTTAAATTCTTTGTTATTTATAATTAATGGATCGTTTATTTTATTCATAATGATTAATCTATTATCCTCCTCCGACGAAACTTACAAGCTCTATTTTGTCACTGTCGTTTACTGCGACATCTTGCCAATTAAGACTTTTGACTATTTTTCCATTTACCTCAGCTATGACGTACTTAGGTGTTTTGCAGGTTTGTTTAATAAGGTCGCTTAAAAGAAGCCGTTGATTAAACGATCGTTCTTTACCATTTATAATAATGTTCATGATGGTGTATCTTAGAATATTTCTTATTAAAAAGCAAATATTAATAAAATACTTATACTTATTACTGATATTAATTATTCTTTGACTATAATTTCTTATAATGGCATAATAAATCCCTTATGGAGCAATACATCTGTCCTAATTGCAAGAATTCTATTTATGATGAGGATGTGCTTTTATGTCATTTTTGTGGAGAAAGCCTGCAAAGAGCATCGAAAGGCTTTATAAGTAAAATTAGGTATTCAAATCAAAAAATAAT
Source organism: Candidatus Zapsychrus exili (assembly GCA_030765585.1). Classification (GTDB taxonomy): domain Bacteria; phylum Omnitrophota; class Gorgyraeia; order Zapsychrales; family Zapsychraceae; genus Zapsychrus; species Zapsychrus exili. Next base: position 111,465 of record JAVCCJ010000075.1, read on the forward strand.
TTGGTTTTTTTTGATATTTTTGGTATTATTTGGGTTCGTGCTTCTTTTAGTTAGATAAGGAAATAATGAGCTTATGGATAATGTAAATATACAGCAAGATGAAGCATTCGGATATCAGCTTCTTTTAGATCTTTATGATTGTAAAAGCCAAGTCTGTGATGACCTTGGACTTTGTTATCAATTTCTTGATGAGATTGTAGATGCTTTGGGTATGGAGAAACAAGCCCCACCAAATATATTTAGAAGTGATGCTGTACGTTTTCCAGATAAAGCAGGATTGTCAGGATGGGCTCCACTAATTGAAAGCTCAATTGTAATTCATACTTTAACTGTAAAAGATTATATTTCTGTAGATGTTTATTGTTGCAAGAAGTTTAGCGTAGAAGTAGCAAAAGAAATGTGTAATAAATTTTTTGGTCCAAAAAGAATAGAAGAGCAATATTTTAAAAGAGGAATAAATTATTACAAAGAGTAATCGTAGATAACTTACGATAGCTATATATTTTTATCATGCCTTATACTATAAAAGAAATACAAAAAATAGAAGAGAAATGGCAAAATATTTGGAAAGATAAAGAGATCTTTAAGGTCGACGAAATTTTAGATAAGCCAAAATATTATTGTTTAGAAATGTTTCCATATCCTTCAGGTAAAATTCATATGGGCCATGTAAGGAACTATACTATTGCTGATGTTATTTCTCGTTTTAAAATGGCACAAGGTTTTAATGTCCTTCATCCAATGGGATATGATGCCTTTGGACAGCCTGCCGAGAACGCTGCTATAAAACACAATACTGATCCATCTGAATGGACAGAGACTTGTATAGATCAGATGAGAGAAGGCTTAAAGCGTATGGGATTTTCGTATGATTGGAATCGTGAAATTAAAACATGTGATAAAGATTATTATAAATGGAATCAGTGGATTTTTATAAAGATGTTTGAGCGTGGTCTTGCATATAAAAAGTCTTCTTCTGTTAATTGGTGCTCTAGCTGTGAAACTACTTTGGCAAATGAAGAAGTTATAAATGGAGGTTGTTGGAGATGTAAGACGGATGTTTTGCAAAAAGACCTAGATCAATGGTATTTAAAAATTACTGATTATTCAGAAAAGCTATTGGAAGATCTTAAAATGCTTGAGCATTGGCCAGATAGAGTTGTTTCTATGCAGGAAAACTGGATAGGCAAAAGCCATGGCGTTGAAATATATTTTAAAGTCAAAGAGACTAATGATCCAATACCAGTCTTTACTACCAGAGCAGACACTATTTTTGGAGCAACATATGTTGTGCTTGCACCAGAACATCATCTAGTTGACAAGTTGATCAAAGGAATAGATAACGAAGGAGCCATTAGAAAGTTTATAGATAGAGTAGCTAATCAAAGTAAAAGTCTTAGAATGTCAGGAGATCTTAAGAAAGAAGGAATGTTTACTGGCAAATATGCTATTAATCCAGCAAATGATGAGGTTGTTCCTATTTGGATAGCTGACTATGTTTTGATGGAATATGGAACTGGCGCTATTATGGCTGTTCCTACTCATGATCAAAGAGACTTCTTGTTTGCAAAAGAGTATGATCTGCCTAAAAGAATTGTTATTAAAGATTCTAAACACCCTGATATGAAGCAAGAGAGTATGAGTTGTGCTTATGAAGGCGAAGGCGTTTTAGTTGACTCAAAAGAATTCGATGGACTAGGCAATGTTGAGGCGATTGAGAAAATAGGTAAGTGGTTTGAAAAGAATAAAAAAGGAAAAATAACTGTTCACTGGCGATTGCGTGATTGGCTGATTTCTCGTCAGAGATATTGGGGAACTCCAATACCTATGATTTATTGTGATACATGCGGTATAGTTCCTGTGCCAGAAGATAAACTTCCTGTTGAGTTGCCAAAAGACATTAAAATAACTGGAGAAGGTGGAAGTCCTCTAGAGAAATCTGAAGATTTTGTAAAAGTAAAATGTCCTAAATGTTCAAAAGATGCTAAGAGAGAGACTGATACAATGGCAACATTTTTTGATTCTTCTTGGTATTATTTAAGATATTGTTCGCCAAAAAGCGATAAAGTGTTTGATTGTGATGCTGCTCAATATTGGATGCCAGTTGATCAGTACATAGGAGGCATTGAACACGCTATTCTACATCTTCTTTATTCACGTTTTTTCACAAAGTTTTTAAAAGATTTAAAGCTAATTGATTTTGATGAGCCGTTTATTAAGCTTTTAACGCAAGGCATGGTGCTAAAAGATGGTGAGGTTATGTCTAAATCTAGAGGGAATACTGTAGATCCTGACGCTGTTATTAGCAAATATGGTACAGATTCGCTTCGTCTAGCTATACTTTTTGCAGCTCCACCTGAAGATCAGCTTGAATGGAATGATAATGCTGTTGATGGTGCATGGAAATTTTTAAATCGTATTAATAGACTTTTTGAAGATAGATATGATTCAGATTCTTCAGGTAAAACTGAAATGGACAAAGAAGATAAAGATTTGAATTTTGCGTTGCACGAGACTATTAGAAAAGTAACTGAGGATATCTCTAATCATAAATTTAATACGGCAATTAGTAGTATAATGATTTTAATGAATACTGTTGATAAATATAATAAATATGCAGATCCGAATAAAGAGCTTCTGGACAATGTTGTTAAAAACATTGTTTTAATGCTGTCTCCAATTACTCCACATCTTTGTGAAGAGCTTTGGCAAAAGATGAATATGCCAGAGGAGACAATTACAAAAGCGCAATGGCCGAAATATGACGAGGCTGCGCTTGTTACAGATTCAGTTAAGATTATTGCACAAGTCAATGGTAAGCTAAGAGATAGGTTTGATATAGATTTTGATGCAAAAGAAGAAGATGTGAAAAAGATAGTTTTAGATAACGAGAATATAAGAAAATGGATAGAAGGTAAATCTATAAAGAAATTTATTTATATTCCAAATAAGTTAGTGAATATTGTAGTTTAATTTAAACAGACATTATCCCTACCCCAGAAGTTCGCTCGATTTCCCCACAATATTATAAAATGCTTAATTTTACAAAACAGGAGAGGGTTGTTTTAGTTTTGCTTGTTACAATTGCTCTTTGTGGCTCTATCTTTAACTATGTATTTAAAAGATATCCAGAACTAAAAGATATAGTAAATTTTGCAGATAGCAGTGATATATATCCAAAAGTAGATATAAATACTGCAAGCGTAGAGGATTTTGTTGTTATTCCCTACATAGGAGAATATACGGCAAAAAACATTGTTGAATATCGACGAAGATATGGGATTTTTAATTCAATAGAACAGTTAAAGCAAGTTCGCGGAATAAGGGAAAAGAATTATAATATTTTTTCTAAATATTTAAGGATTAAACAGTAAATGACAACGAAAGTTCACAGGCCTTTTATTTTTATTGTTTTGTTTTATGCATCAGGAATTTTGTTTAGTTCTTTCTTCGAGTTTCCTTTTAAGTATATTTGCCTATTAGCCCTTTCTTTGCTTTGTATTGTTATTGTATTTATTAAGAAAAACTTTATTAAAAATATTTTTATCTTGTTTATTATCTTCTTCGCGGGCTCTTTGTCTGTTCAAAGCAGATTGCTTATAGAGAAAGATCATATTCTCCATATAAGAAAGTTTTATCGAAAACAGCCTATTGGAATAAAAGGGGTCGTTGTATCTGATGTTAAGAAAACCACATTGTATAATCGCCACAAGACTTCCTTTGCCTTTAAAGTAGAAGCAGTAAATACAAAGTGGGGTCTAAAAGAGAAACAAGGAAAGATTTTAGTTAATATTTTTAATGATATTGATATTTGTTATGGAGATTATTTATATTTAGAAGGGAAATTGCACTATCCGTATAATTTTTCTAACGATAAGAGATCTTTTTATAAAGACTATTTGTCTCGTCGTGATATGCATCTTATTTTAAGTGTTAAAAAGAATTCTTTGATAAAGGTATGAGAGCATAATAAAGCAAATCCTATAAGGAGAGGATCACTTAATTTAAGAA
>JAVCCJ010000050.1 GCA_030765585.1 Candidatus Zapsychrus exili
AAAATAAAAAGCAATAAACATAAATAAAACAATAAAAGCTATAGCTAAGAAATAATGCGGATTTAAAATTGATATTGGCTTAGGCAAGACATATAGCGGACTAAGGAATAGGGGCAAGGCGAACTTCTTTATATAAAACGCTGCAGTAAACGGCAAAATAAGCAATGCCTGCGATACATCCTTACCGGGAATACGAGCATGCAAACTATAAGTGATCCAGACAATAGGGGCAATATAGATAAAGTGCGGTATTTTATCTAATAGAGCTTCTTTATTAAACTTTCTTTTTCTAAAGAAATCTAATACAAAAAACACAAGCGGCAAGCTTAATGCCATTGGCTTAGATAAGATGCTCAATATACCAAACAATATAGAAAGAAGATAAGCGTCCCTCTTTCTATGATCTAAATATTTTAAATAGAAGATTAACGACAACATATAGAAACAAACATATAAAACATCTTTTCTTTCTGTAGCCCAAACAACCGACTCAACATGCATCGGATGAATACCAAACAAAAGAGCTGCAAAAAATGCAGCATAAATAGATAGCCCCAGCTGTTGTGCAAAATAAAAGATTAATGCGACTATAAATAAATGAAACAAAAGATTTATCAAATGCGTTACAAACGAATTATATCCAAAGAAGTGATATTCTGTCGCCAAGGACAAAACGCTCAAAGGAACATATATTTGCTGTATTGTGCTACTAAAAATATTTTTTAAATTGTCTATGTCCAAAGATTGCACTTGTTTGTTATCAGTAATAACTTTGTTATCATCCCAGTTTGTATAATCACTATTTAAACTCGGATAGAAACACGCAAAAACAATAATTAAAATTAATGCTAAATAAATATACTTTTTCATAAGTTACTAGTTTCCTTTGACCTCAACATTTAAACCTAAACTCTTAGCTCTATTATAATCTTCTTGGGCCTTCGCTTGTTCTCCCATAGCTTTATAAACCACTGCTCTATTTTGGTACAACATTATGTTCTGGGGTGTTATTTCTATAGCTTTGCTAAAATCAGATACAGCAAATTCAAAATTCTTAGTTAATGCAAAAATTAATCCTCTTTCAATATAAGCCTTTTCATGTCTAGGCTTTATTTTTATTACCCTATTATAATCTTTTAAAGCCAACTCGTACTCTTTAAGTATTCCGTAAACTTTTGCTCTATTAAAATAAGCAGAATCATACAAGGGCTCTACCCTTATAGATTTATTAAAATCTGCTAAAGCACTACTATATTCTTTTCTATGAAAAAAGCTTATGCCTCTATTATTATAAACAAGTGCGAACCTATCGTCTATATCAAGCGTCTTTGAAAAATCCGTTATAGCAAGGTCGTGTTGACCTTTGCCCTGATAAAAACTTCCTCTATTATTATAAGCCATCCAACATTTAGGATTTTTTTTTATAATATCATTATAAAGCGTGAGTTTATTTTTATAAATCTCTGTCTGTCTTATTGAAAGAAAGATTAAGATTAAAATCAGCAAAGGCAAAAATACTTTTTTAATACAATTGCATATATTCTTCTTCTCCAATAAAGACTCCAAAAAATATGCAACAAATATTATAGGCCCTAATATTGATAAATACTGAAAATGGTCTGCCACAAAAGAAAACCGCATAGGATATATGTTAAAAAAGCCTAACGCTGGAAAAAGCGTTATGATAAAAAACAAAACTAAGACTAAAGGTCCACGACCTACTTTGTCTTTTAAAATCCACGGAACACCAATCAAATCTATTATAAAAAGTGTATATAGATACTGCCACCAAACATGTGTGTCAATTACCCATCTAGAATAAATAAACGAAAGATTAAATGGCCATATAGCTTTTCCTAAGTAAAACCATATTGCTCTGCCTGCTATCAAACATCTTTCTATAAAAGAAAAACTCCAATCACTTATATCTGCGCCAACAACAAATCCATTTTCTGCAATTAGCGTGATTAATCCTGTAATAATGGCTGCTATAAAAAATGGCGACAAAAGAACAATATCTTTAAAGGTAACCTTATTACTTCTCCACCAAAGTATCAATAGAATCACTATTGGCATCGAACAGGCTATTGTTTTACTAAACAATGCATAAATAAATAAAACCAAAGACAATAAATATAGCAAAAACTTATTCTTTTTAGCGTCATAACTTAACAAGTACATTAAACAAGAGAACAAATAAAAAAATACATAAAGAACATTCTTAAGCTCCATAATCCACGCAACAGACTCAACACAAACTGGATGAACAGCAAAAATTAAAGAAGCTAAAAATGAACCTTTAACCTTAAGATATCTTAATATAAGCCAAACTAAGATAGCATTTAATGCGTGCAAAATTACACTAGCTAAATGAAAAGCGAACAACTTCAAACCAAATAACTGTTTAATAATCCAAAATAAGCTAAATGTTGCAGGATAGTGCTGGTCAGTTGCAGCAGGCTCTGTCCAAATCTTAATTAATCCGCCAAAACTATTTAAAAGATGATTGTTTTGAACATAGCGATCATCATCCCAAATAAAATCTCCAGATAATGATTTAAAATAAACAAGCAATACTGCTAGCGCAATTATACCAATTTTAATAAAAACTTCTTTATTGGACGCCAGCAATATTCTTAAGTTTTTTAATAATTTTCTCATCTACTTTCTTGCCTAAACTTTTTGCTTTCAATATATCGCCAAGGGCCTTGTCATACTCTTTTTTTTGCAAATAAACCAATCCTCTATTATTGAAAGCCTGACTTAACTTTGGATCAAGTTCAACTGCACGACTAAAATCAGAAACTGCCTGATCATACTTACCCTGATAATAGAAAGACATTCCTCTGTTATTAAAAGTCTTTGCTGAATTGAAATTTAAATCTATCGCTTTATTAAAATCTTCTATTGCAAGGCCATATTCCCCTCTTGATTGATATATCATTCCTCTATTATTTAATGCAATATCGTAATCTGGTTTTATTAACAATGCTTTGTTATAGTCAGCTAATGCCTTATCAATCTTAGACATTTTATAATAAGCTTGAGCCCTTTTGCTAAACACTAAATAATTTTGTTTTTTATTCAACATTTCATCAAAATCAGATAATAGCATCTCTTTCTCGGTCTTTTTGTAATAGACATAAGAACCAGCAAGCTCATTCCACGGAGTTTCATTCAATGGATTTATTTCTATCCAATAATAAGAATACTTGATCCTTTCTTTCCAAACTTCATTACCTGTTCTTGTCATAAATACCAATAGAGCAACCATCATTATAATAATTACGTTCCAAGCCCTTTTATCAATTTTATTTTTAATATATATAAGAAAACTTGCTACTAAGAGAAAGAATCCTATTGAATTAAACAAAAACCAATGAGGCTCAATAACTGCTGTTCGGGTTGCAGCAGTATATGTAAAACTTGCAAAATAGACAGGAATAAGCCCTATAAGAAATAAAGCCAAATAAAATGACTTTTTGCTTCTTTTCCACCTGAAGAAAGCAAATAAAACAGAACCAATACTAGCTAAAAGCAATAAAATGTTTATCGGCCCTAAAGATGACTTTATTTCTTCGCACCACAGAAATAATATATCTTTTGGAAAAATAAGCTTAGAAAAATACCATCCTAAAAGCTTAATAGATGTATACAAATAATTTTGGATTGGAATCCCTATGCGAAGAACATTATCAATTTTTACAGCATCTGAAATATTAAAACGTATCAAAAGGTAAGCAGCAAAGGGAACTAAAAATGGAAGAACCGACAATAGGCTTTTCTTAAAACTAAATCGATTAATAAAATACAATACAATCAATAGACACAAAGGAAAAATAAAATTTATTTCATGAGACAAAAGCGATAAAAAATAAAACAACAAACTTAAGAAAAGAAACGTAATGTTTCGCTTCTCAATATATTTTAGAAAAGACAGCAGTCCTCCCTGCACCAATAAAATCGAAAAAGACAGATAGCTTGCTGTCTTATAATTTATAAGAAAATTATTAATCGGATGAACAGCGTAAAAAATACTGGATAATAGCGCGAGTTCATAACTTCCAGTCAATTTATTTAGAATTACAAAAAAGAATAAACAAAGGAAGGTAAATAAAACAAGATTGACAACATGATACGGATAAGGATTGTCCGCGAATAAAATCCGCTCTGACCTTAAAATTAAGAAACATACCGGACGATAGAACTTCTTAAATCCTTTAAAGAATATATCCGATAACGATACGTCTGCAATGTTAGGATGATCAAGAAAATATTTATGATCGTCCATCATAAACTCATTATTTAATGCATTGCTATAGCAAATAACTAACAGCAATATAAACACAACTATTACTAAAATAGAAAGTTTTTTTGTAAAGAGATCTTTTGTTCGAGAAATCAACATAAAAGCTGGTCTTTATTCATTTATTTTATTTCTTATGACGTCTATTACTTTATCGCTGACTGGATATTTTAAGGATTTTGCCTTAATTAAATCATCATATGACTTTTTATATTTCTCTAGCGACCCATATGCCATAGCTCTGTTGTAATAGACTAAACCTATTTCAGGGTTAAGCTCAAGCGACTTATTAAAATCCGAAATTGCCAAATCATATTTACGCAACTTCCTATAAATATTACCTCGATTATTATACGCCTGCATATGTTCTGGATAAATTTCTAACGCTCTGGTGTAATCTTTTATAGCTTTATCGTATTCTTTAAACGCGCTGTAAACATTCGCTCTATTATAATAAATGTCCACATGCTCTGGATTGATTCTTTCTGCAACATTAAAATCTGATAAAGCCTTTTCGTAAAATCCTTTATGAAAATATAAACCACCTCTATTCATATACGCCTTGAAATGTTGATCATCTGCCATTATTACTTTTCCGTAAGACTCAATAGCGCGATCAAGCTCTCCTTTTTTCTCAAAGATTTCTCCGGTCAAATAATGCGCATTAACATAAAAAGGCTTAAGCATTAAAGCTCTATTTAAATCTATTAACGCTAAATCCTCTTTATTTCGCTTTCTATAAATAAGCGCTCTATTATGATATCCTTCAGCCAAAGAAGAATTCATAACAATTGCCTTGTTTATGTCTTCTAAAGCTTGCGGCAAATCATTTTTTAAAATATTTACAAAAGCTCTATTATTATATCCAGTATCTAATTCAGGATTAACTTCTATTGCCTTTGTAAAATCCTCTATTGCTTTGTCATATTTGCCCTGTTTCGCATAAACATTACCCCTATTATTAACCGCTTCCTCTGACTTTCCTTCTATCTCTAAAGCATCATTGAAATCTGAAATCGCCAAATCATATTCTCCTGTAGCAGAATAAATAAGCCCCCTGTTATTTCTTCCCATAAAAGACTTTGGATTAAGCTCGAGCGCCTTATTACAATTGATAAGCGCTTGCTCGTGTTTACCCTCTTTAAATTGTGCTCCGCATAAATTTATATATGTTCTTGCTTTGTTAGGCGCTTTTTTAACAGCGTCCTCCCACAAGAGCACATCAGAGTCCCATACTTTATTTCTCTGATATGTAAGAGCTGATAATATCAAAACTATAGAAATAATGACAGCAAATGCTCTTTTATAATCCTTTGTGATTTTATAAATTAAGGCAGGTATAAGAATACAGAATCCTACAGAAGGCAAATAGAGCCTGTGCTCAAATATAACGTGACGAATTAAGATAAAACTCGATTCAACAGAAAGCGTTAAGAAAAACCAAAATATCGTAAATGAAAATAATCTATTCTTTCGATAAAGTTTTACAGCTATAGATAGTAATAGCAAAAGGAATAAAAAGCTTAGCATTGTGCTTGTTTCAAACAAGCTTTTTGATGCTGGAAAATCATAATCCAAGGTTTGATTGACAGGTAAGAACAAAAGTCTTACATATGTAGTGATTACTCTAAACTGTGTAATAAAATATTGCCAAGTATTTATATAATCTCCATCATGCGACCCCGAAACAGACTCTGCAAAAAGTATATTCTTTGCCTTAAAATAAAATTGAGCTGGAACAACCAAAACAAAAAGGAAAATAAATAACAAAAGAACCGCTGTGACCTTTTTGTTATTTTTTAAATTAAGCCCTTCTGGATAAATAAAGAAAAATTCAATAAGTAAGATAGAAAAAGGCAAAGTAAAAGAAATTTCTTTGGTAAACATCGAACATAACGCAAAGACTGCGGACAAAAGAAACGGCACGACCAAACTCTTGCCCCTGTTTCCTTCTACCATTTTAAGCCTTGCCTTTATATAAAAACAAAGAGATGCCAAGTAGAACAATGTGGCAAGCGATGCAAAGCGCTGACAAACATAGGTTACTGCTTCTGTTTGAATCGGATGCGATACAAATAAAAGTGCCGCAAGAAACGCAAATAATCCTTTTTTATCCCCGATGTCTTTAAAATCTAACTTTGGAGTTGATAAAATAAGCTTAGAAAACCAAAAGACAAATAAAGACGCTATTAAATGTATTATTAAATTAAAGACATGGTATCCAAAAACATTTAATTTATTAAAATGATAATTCAACGCAAAGGAAAGAAAACCAATCACACGCGATGGCTTACCCCATCTGCTGCTTACAACAGTAGAAAAGCTTCTTATATCAGGGTTCTTTATAATAAAACCGCGATCATCAAACTGAAAAGGATTATCAAATGTATTTGAATAAATTAAAACACCTAACAAACAAATGATAATTATAGGAAGTATTTTATAGATTACATTTTTCATATTAATTAATAAAATTAGCTACATCAAAATATGCAGGTAAGTGAAAAGGTTAAATTCTATATTAGTGAAATATAGGGAAAAACAAAATTGCTAAATAAGCAATGACCATAGAAATGATACCGATAGTAGCTCCTATCTTAAGCCAATAGCGGAATGTTACTTTGATATTTCTTTCTTTTTCCAACAACCCCAAAGCAACTATGTTGGCGGTCGAACCAATCATACTGATATTTCCTCCGTAACAAGCACCAAAAAGAAGTGCCCACCATAAAGGTTTTAGATTGATATGAAGCTCCGTCATGCTTTGAATAATAGGAACATAAGATGCAACGGTAACTACATTGTCCAGTCCACTTGATAAAAATCCACTTGAAAATAAAACCACGCCAGGTAAAACCTTAGGAGATGTCCCTACGACATCAATCAACTTAACGGCTAAGAAATCAGCTATACCTGATGCGCGAATTACACCAGCTTGAGCAAAAAGGAACATAAAAAATAATAGCGACGGCCATTCTACCTCATGCTCTATATAATGTCTTGCCTTATCGTGTCTATATAGCATTACAATACCTGCAGAAATTACAGGTATCATTATCAAAAGAGTATTTTGTTCAAGACTTAAAAGCGACTCTATTCTTTTGTGAGCTGCCATAAGACAAATGGTGCCACCAAATATCAACAAACTTATTTTTGTTCTAAAATCTGGCGGAACAGAAATTAAATAGAGAAAGCTTTTGTCTTCCTGAAAAGGCTTTAATTTTTCGTTTAATTCTGAAATATATTTGCGATACCAAAAACATAAAATAAAAATAGCTACAAGCAACACCACCATAGATAGAGGAAATGCATGTGTAATAAAATCTTCAAAAGAAAGCTTACTTCTTGCTGCTATTAATACTCCAACAGGATTTCCTAAAACTGTTGAAGCAGATCCTATGTTGGTTGCAATAACAGAAGAAATGACAAACGGTAGAGGTTCTATTTCAAGAAAGTCACAAATATTTAAAATGACCATTGTCATAATTATGATAGAAGTCACCTCATCCATTAAACCAGAAAATAGAGCTGAACTTACCATAATTATAACAAACATCTTTTTTCCTGTTAAATTCTTTACTCTTAAAACAAGGGTTATAAGCCAAGTAAAGAAACCTGCTTCCTTCATCATACCAACAATAATCATCATTGAAACCAGAAAAAGAATAACATCTAAAGACGCATAGGTTATAAAAGACTCCATATCAACTGCGCCTAGCAAAAAGAACAAACCACTTCCAATAAAAACAAAACTAAGTCTAAAATCCCAGAAAAACAATGTTCCAGTAATAGACATAGAAAATATTCCTATAATCAAAGCTTGTTTTGGAGTAAATCCAATAGAAAATCCAAGAAAGCCAACACAAAGAGCAATACAGAATAAGAATATAAGTTTTAATTTCATTAAATTATATAATTAATATAAATTAGATTAATATTAGTATATAAGCAGATTACAACAGAAAAGATTGCATGTCGAACAAGAACTGAAAAAATTTAACATAAGCATAAAATGCCTATATTAATCAAAAACAACAGTTTTATTATTATAGGAAAGTATTTTTCTTTGCAGATGCCAACGTACAGCGCGGCTTAATACCATTTTCTCAAGATCCTCTCCAATTCTAACCAAATCTTCTAAAGAGTCTCTGTGGCTCACACGAGCTGTGCTCTGTTCTATTATAGGACCCTGATCCAGCTCTTCAGTGACATAATGACTGGTTGCGCCAATCAACTTAACGCCCTTTTGATATGCTTGATCATAAGGATTCTTGCCAACAAAAGCTGGCAAAAACGAATGATGAATATTTATAATCTTCTTTTTATATTCGTCTACTAGACTTTTAGTAAATATCTGGTGATATCTAGCTAAAACAATTAAATCTATATTTTCATTCTTTAAAATTTGTAACTCTTTTTGCTCTTGTTCTTCTTTATTCTCTTTTGTAATAGGAACCTCAGAAAACTTAATACCAAACTCATCAGCTACAACCTTTGCATCTATATGATTACTTACAATCAAAGGTATGTTACAATTAAATTGTCCTGCTTTATATCTTAATAAGAGATCATAAAGACAGTGCAGCTGTTTTGAGGCAAAAATCGCCACATTTGGAGTTTCATCAGTGAAATGTAACTCAAAGTCCATCTTAAATTTTTCGACTATAGACTTAAATGCATTTTCTATGTCCACTCTTTCTAGCGCAAAACCTTCTAAAGACCACTCAATGCGCATAAAGAAAGTATCTGTCTGTTGATCCGTATGTTGATCAGCATGCAGAATATTTCCATAATTTTTATAAACAAAATCTGTAACAGCTGCTGTTATACCCTTATTATCAGGGCAAGAAACAAGTAATACTGCATCGGTCATTTGTAAACTCCTCTTTAACTCTTATTAATGCTCTCCATAAATTCTACCACTCTTTTATCCAAAAGTATATGTTCGCGTCTAATTGGTCGCTTAAGCACCAGTCCATCAAAATTGCTACACCTACTTAATGCCACGTATGCTTGACCGTGCGCAAAAGTACCATAACCAATATCAACAATTACCTTAGAAAATGTTTTTCCCTGACTTTTATGAATAGTAACCGCCCAAGCTAATTTCAAAGGATACTGTTTAAAAGAACCTACCGACTCTGACTCTATACTTTCAGTTTCATCATTATAAAAAAACTTAAACATCTCCCAGGTAAACGGCGCTACATCAATTATTTTACCATTCTCAAGTTCTACTTCAATTGTATCTGTAACTTTATCTGTTGATACAATTTTACCTATACTCCCATTAATCCATCTTCCTTCATTATCGTTGTTTAAAAGCATTACCTGAGCACCAAGTTTTAAATCAAGATCTTCGTGCGTAGGAAGACTTCTTGTGTCAAATTTTCCAGTTACCTCTCCCTCATAAGAAAAAAGACTAGCATCTAAACTCTTTAAATATCTCTGATTAACTTGATCCGCCAAAGCATTAGTCGTAGTCAAATAAATATAAAAGTCATCTTCACAGGACATAAAGCTTGGGTTAACTCTTTTATTAAGCTCTTTTAAATGTGATTCTGTCGCCGAACGATTGCGAATTGATCCCAACAGCCTAATAAAATCCTCTTCCTTTTGCCTGTATATTTTATCAAATTCAATAAATTCTAAATCCAAATCTTTATAAGACTTTGCATCAAAGAAATATGGACTTTTATATGCGCCATCAAACATCTCTCTGTCTCTATTGGTCACAACAGGTGGAAGCTGGTAGAGATCTCCAAAAAATACAACCTGTACTCCCCCAAAAGGTTCATCTTTAGACTTGCCATAAATTCTTAAGAAAGCATCAATACAATCAAAAAGATCTGCGCGGACCATTGATATCTCATCAATTATAAGACAGTCTATTTTTTCATAAATACGCCTGCTTGTTTGCCTCATTTTTATAAGCTTAACAGTTTCCGGAGTTATATCTGGTTTGAATCTAAAAAAAGAATGTATTGTCTGCCCCTCTACATTAACAGCAGCAACACCAGTAGGAGCTAATGCAACAACGTTTTTTAATGTATTTTCACGAAAACATTTAAGTAAAGTCGATTTACCTGTTCCAGCTTTACCTGTAATAAATACATTCTTACTTGTATTCTCTGCAGTATCATAGGCCTTAATAAACTGATCATTAAAGTCCAAATTGTAACGTGTCTTGAATTCTTTTGGGATTTTCATTATTTCTTCTTTCGTACAATGGGGACAGGCGGGAGATATGGAAACAGGTAAATACCCATATCTCCTGTCTGTCCCCATTATTGTTAACTACAAAATTACTATTCTTGTATTCCCTATTGTCAACCCGAAAACAATATTAGGTTGACAATAAAGATAACCCTCGTCGCTAAATATTTATCAGAAAAATACCTGAATTCGGTCTGCGCGGACCGAATTAAATATTTGCCTATTTATTTAGCTCTTTCTTTGTCGGAAAATATTTTTATCTTTCCGTACTCTCCATCATATCCTGCGTTTATTTCTATATCCTTGTTTCTTACTCGCCTTATTCCTTCGGCTATTAATGAACCTTGAGCTTTTTCAATTTCATTAATAGAGATATCCATCAATATCCCCATCTCATTACCAAGCTTTGAAATCATATCCATATAAATTCTAAACACAACCTTACTATTTGGCCCAACACCTCTTGAGTCTGCAATTATTTCAATCAAAGGAATCAGACTATAAAACTCTCGCCACCTTTTAGACTTTCGACCATCTTCATTATCCGCTAATTCCTCGACACGAGCCATAACACCAACAGTTGCTGGTTTTTTACACACAGGACAAAGTCCTTTATTGCTTATAGTTTCTTTTGGATGAAGTCTACTCTTACACGATCTATGTCCGTCATAATGATACTTGCCTTCCTCTGGAAAGAATTCTACTGTGCCAAGAAGTCCTTTATTATCCTTATCGCGTAGGGCATTATACATTTCTCTATACGAAAGCTTACAATCAAATATATTTGATTCCCTCCCTAATTTCTGCGCAGAATGAGCATCAGAATTCGAAATAAGAGCATAGTCATCTAACTGACTTAATCGCCAATTCATCGGTGGATCTGATGATAATCCTGTTTCGAGCGCAAAAATATGCTTGGTCAGCTCATCAAAACAATCCTCGACGCGATCAAATCCACTCTTTGAACCCATAATTGAAAACCACGGTGTCCAAATATGTGCAGGAACTAAAAAGCTATAATCATCTGACTCAAGAACAATTTCCAAAAGACTTTTTGAATCAAGCCCTAGTATCGGCCTTCCATCTGATATTATATTTCCTATTTGTCCTAACTTTACTTGTATTTTCTCTGCTGCCTCAAAACTTGGTGCGAAAATAATATTATGAACTTTCCTAACCTTATCTAGCTTTTTATAAATATTAGAAATCTCGGCCGTCAACATAAAGCGTACATCAGTATGCAAAGCCTTAGGCAATCCCTTTTTGCTTAAAATATCTAACTCATCTCTTAATTTAAAAAGACCATCTTCGGCAGGTTCTAAATTTTCCTTAATCTCTTTTAACCAGCCAGGATGAGAGAAATCTCCTGTACCTATAACTTTAATGCCCTTTATGCGAGCCCAATAGCTTAAATCTATTAGATTTAAATTTTTACTTGTAGCTCGAGAATAATGCGAATGAATGTGCAAATCTGCATAGAATTTCATAAATGAATCCTTACATTTATGAGCGCAAAAACGCGAATAAATATTAGGTTGAATTTACCCCGTTAGATGATAATATATCGTCTAGCGGGGGTTATCCCACAAACACAAATGAGCTTTAAGCGAATGAGTACTGCGGGATTACACGTTAGTTAATTAAGGCGAGAGTAAGCAGTTTACTAGGTGCCAGACACCTAAAAAAACCTACATGTGCTAAGCGCCTTAGCAAATAAGATCCCGACAAATCGTATACGCGCTTGTCGGGATAAATTCGGGCTTCAGCTTAAGCTCTCCCGATTTTATCGGGATCGCATAAACTATGCCCTCATTTACATCATTAATACTTTTGCGATAAAACCAACAATCTCTTGATCCGTAATGGAACCGACAACCTTACCTTCTTCATTTACCACTGGAATAAAAGCAATATGTTTCTTGCTCATATTGACAATAACTTCTGCAATTGAATCAGTTGACTTTAAAGTGAAAGGAGTTCTATACATAATATTTGCTAATATATAACTATCTAATGTATCTTTTTCGTAAAAGCTATCTCCGTCTATCAATATCCCAGGCTGATTTTCCATTTCTTCTTGCATAATCTTACGAGGAGATTGTGCCTTATACAAATATTTCCGACTTAAAATTCCAACCACATTTTTTGCGCTATCTACAACCACAAGGTGATTTATTTTATTGTTCATAAACTTAATCTGAGCAACGCTAAAATCTTCGCTCACACGAATAGTAACAACATTAATCTCCATCATGTTTTCTATTTTACTTCTTTCGAAAAGAGCCTTTAACTGCGTGATTCCTGTATGTTTTTCAGTCATGCTTATAACTCCTGTTTGCATGTTAACGTTTTATTTAAGATCAACAAGCCTATTAAGATACTGCTTTAAATCACAATTCATTTTTGTAAAATAAACAGCAAATCCTTTTCCAGGATAAATACGAGAGATGCAAGCCATTCCCTTAATTACTTTTTCATCGCTACTATCTGTATATATAGTAAAACCAATCTCATCGTTTGTATTTAAATAAAGACCAGTATTCATCACAATAAATGCGCCCTTAGTTGAAATATCTCTTAACTTTCCCTCCAAAGATAGCTGTGCTCCAATATTAATTTGAATAGGAAATTCTATTTTAAAACGTTGATGCTGCCTTTTTTCATGCAAACCTTTTGCATTTACCATATTTAAGCCCTTCAATATACAGAATTAATTTACAATATTACTTATAATGATATAGTTTTAAAGAACATTAATCAAATAATTTCTTAAAAGTATAAAAACTACAAAAGATGCAATATTTATAACAAAACCTGTCCGCATTTTACGTCTATCTTCACTTGATAACATATACACAACTATTGCAATAGATAAAAATCCAAATAAATGTGCTATATGGCTTACTCCATCAGACTCTCCGCTTAGAAACCCTACTAAGTCAGCATAAATAAACATCCACCCCTTTATCATTATCGGAATAGGCAATATCATCTCATACGTAATGCAAAACGGTTCTAACAACATTGCTGCAGAAATTATACCCATAACAGCACCTGACGCGCCAATAATTATCATATTTTTCTTTAAAAAGAAGAAATAAACAATGCAAGAAAATATCATAGATACACTAAGAGATCCAAAATATATTAAAATTGTTTTAAAGATACCTAAATGTTTTTCAACTATCCAAGTAAAAACAAAAACCGCTAACATATTAAGCAATAAATGCGACCATTCAAGATGAACAAACCCCGATGTTATAAAACAAAGATAGTTCCCCTTCATTACATTTAAAGGATGAAATATAAAGGCTTGAAAATATTGTTCTTTATTAGGTGAGTTTTTAAGTAAGAAAAATACCACTGAATTTAAAAGGATTAAAAAAAGTGCGACTTTAGAGCGAAAGATAAAATTCCAAAAACCTTCTATTTTTATTTCTTTGTTATTAGGCATAGTAAAAATTGTACTATTCTATGAGCAAAGGTTCAAGTGGTAATACAAAAACTAATTGTCATTCCTGTGAAGACAGGAATCTCCTTTATTAGTGAGATTCCGGTATTTTACTAACAAAAACCGGAATGACAACATTAAACATAAAAAAGACTGATTCGTCTAAACGAACCAGTCTTTTCATAACTATTTAAGTCTTACGCTTCCTCTGCTGGTTCTAACTCTTTACCAAGACTTAACTCTTGTGTTTCGTTCTCCTCTTCATCATCAGCTCCCATTCCCAAAAGTAGCGGGAAATTTGTTATAGGAGTGATATTTATAATAACAGGTATAAACCCTTCAATTTTCATTGTTTCAATTACCTGCATATCAAGTGGTAATGGAACGCCTGCACCATCGCGTTTAATTTGCATATCCAAATAAGCTGGATTAAGATCAATACCACCAGTTGCAGTTTCACTTATCATTGCTTTATCAGATTTAACATCTTTAAGCTCTTTAAGTATTGCATCTTTTATAGCATCCCAATTATAATACTTATCTATAGATTTAGGCAGCTTAACAGAAAATGTTTTGTCTTCTGACCCACTATATTTAAACAAAAGAGCAGTACGATCTTGATCTTCTATTATAGCGTAATATGAAGAGGTGTGATTTCTATCAATATTAAGATCAACAAAAGATCCATTAATTTCGAAACTATCTATTTCTTCAATAACTTCCTTAGCAGTCTTTAGCGAAACATTGCTAATTGGTTCAATAATAACTCTGTCTTCTGCTAAAATACTATCGTAAGACACTGTTCTTTCATACGCTTCTTTAACGACTTTATTTATTCCTCTATCCCTCCTACCAGACCTGTTCTCCAAAGAAACTACATATAAACTACCACTACCCGGTTTTAAACTTAAAGAAATGCTAACGTCTAAATCTAGTAACTCGATCTCAACAGATTCCAATACTTTACTGTTAAGACTTGCCATATACTTTTCAAAATTCTTTAAACCAGATATGTTGGTAAAATTAGCCCTAAACCCTATCTTTGTCGATTCAATATTAAGCCTATTTGCAATAATTCTAAGAAAGTCTAAAACATTGTCTCTTGATACAACATAATCATCATTTTTATTGTTTTCTTCTCTTAGCTTTACAAAAGTCTTTGGAGCTCCATATAAAACATATTTTGTACTCGTATCTCTAGGACTACCCACAAGAAACCTGAAATAGAGATTTTCATAATTCTTAACAATATAATGATACGAATAACGATTGCTCAATTCTAAAAAACTTCCATCTGAGAATTCAAAAGCTATATCACCCTTTAAATATCGTTCTTTATTTTTTAAAAATGAATAAAACCTATCTACGCCTTTAAAACCATCAACATCAACACTTATCTTTCCGCCAGCTTTAGCTGTAAACGTTACAGTCTTAACTTTCTTCTGTTGAAATTTGCTAAATTCTTCATCAACTATCTTAAACAATTCTACAATCTGCTCTTTTTCAGAATCAATAGAGGGCACTTGCATCAAATTAATATTAACAACTTGATCTGCAGATAAAAGTTTCCAAGGAGAGCGTTTATCTTCACGATTAAAGAAATAAGATATGGATCCTGATAAATTTCTCAACAAAAATTTATTATCATCCATTTTTATAAGCTCATCATTAAGAGGATCCTCCCAATAAACCCCAAAAGAACCAAGAGAATTTCTTTTCTGCACATAAGAATCCTTCTCAAAAACTTCTAATACTCCACGGCGGGCAGTATCCGCTTTACGACCTAAAGGAATACTTTCTGAAAGAATATCATTAATTTTAAGAAGTTCATCTTCTGTTAAATTTCCCCATCCTTCTTTTTGCACCAGCATTGCTTCGTCTTCTACGCCATAATCTATTTTTTCTTGAATATCATCAAGAATTATTTGAGCTGCTTTAGGTGTGATTCCTACCGCAGAAGCTAATTTATCACTCGTAGTTATTTTGAAACGTCTTGCATTTTCAGACATAAAATAATTAATTATTATTTCTTTCGCAGTTTCATTAAGCCCCACATTAACCTTATTGTCTTTTAAGACATCCCCTGCATACAAAAGTAGATTTTCTTCTGTCAGCATTGCTTGGTCTTCCTTGCCTTCTTGAACAAAACCTTCACGCTTAAAAGATTTTATTGCAACGCTTTTTAGACTCTTTGAACCAGACGCACCAACTTTAAAAGTTTTTATACCGTCTTTTTGAAATTTCACCTCAATTCCCATGCCATCTGAATAGGAAATCTTAACCCAGTCAAAACTTCTATCAAAAATGACGTCTCCTTTTTTTCCTCTAAGATTTTCATCGGTTAAATTAAAACCTAAATTCTTGGCTTTATCGCCTTCAACAAAAATAGTCTGACCAGCTATTGGTTTTACTCTTAATTTAGTAACATTGCTTTTATTAGAAAAATGCATTGCTTTGTTCAATGCCATTCTTTCATTCCAAAAGATTCGACCGCTTGTTTGAGCATACTCATCTAAAGCTTCTTGAAAAAATACATAGACTTCTCTTAATCCTTGAATTTCTTTTACTTTTAATAAGTATGAGTTTGGATTTTCTGCTCTTGCTTTTATAGCAGCAAGTATATCAGGATCATCCATA
>JAVCCJ010000072.1 GCA_030765585.1 Candidatus Zapsychrus exili
GCTCCCAGGTGACTATCACAAACTCGACTGCAACAGCAAACCTTTTGGTGAATAGTGATGTAACAAATCCTAAAATAGATGCAAGCTCTTTTATCTCTGGAGGAACAGGAACATTGCCTGAAATTAATGTCACTTCAAATAATACTAATAATACAACCATGGCAATACCTGCTTCTACAGTAGTTAGTAGCACAGATACAGCTTGGGATGGGGTTATCGCATTACCGACGGTTGTTAATTCAGTGACTCTCCCTGAAACTCCCGGTCAAACTAAAACATTCGTTACCGGAATAGAAGTCGGATTTACTGGAGGAAAACTTTCTTTTGATAAGGCAGTTAGAATTTTACTTGTAGGACAAGCTGGTAACAGAGCTGGTTATGTTAGAACAGGAACAGCTTTCACAGAAATAACAGCTGTTTGTGAAGCTGATAGCCAAACAGCAGGAAATGCTTTAGCGATAGATGGTGAATGTAAAATAGATACAGATGTTGGTTCCGATTTAGTAATTTGGACTAAGCACTTTACTAGTTTCGCAACCTATACACAGGTCGCCACTGCAACGTCACCCTCAACTGGGAGTTCCCCATCCAGTAGTTCTCCATCACCGGGAGGGAATGGAATGCCATATTCACCTACCATAAAGAAAAAGGGAGATGCCAATAGTGATAATAAAGTAGACATCTTTGATTTTAATACTCTGATGATCAACTGGGGAAAAACGGGAAGCAATTTAAATGATTTTAACAGCGACAATAAAGTAGACATCTTTGATTTTAATTTATTAATGGTTAACTGGGGTAAATAAAATTATGAACAAGTTTATAAAATTTTTGATAATAGTAACAATGGTGGCTCCGACAGCCTTATTCGCTGCTGGGCTTTCCTTAACTCCATCTGTAGGAGAATATACAGAAGGACAAACTTATAGCTTGTCTGTATTTGCTGATCCAGAAAGTACAACTGTTTACACAGTTAAAGCTGATCTTAAATATCCTAGTGATCTGTTAGAGGTTAAATCTTTTAATTTTAATAGTAGTTGGATGCCAATCAGCCAACCTGGCTATGATTCTATTGATAACTTGAGTGGAACTTTAATAAAATCAGGAGGTTACCCCGGAGGTCTTTCTAATAGGGTTTTATTAGGAACAATTTCTTTTTATGCAAAAAAATCTGGATTGGCTATAATAGAAGTAACTGATGATTCTATGATTTTAGATGAAACTAGTCAGGATACTTTTAGCGGTGTTTCAAAAGGAATCTTTACTATTAAAGCAAAACCAGTATTCGTTCCTGCTCCTGTAATTGAAAACACATCTACACCTGTGCCTGAAGTTATAAATAAAAAAGAAATTGTGAAAGAAGAAATTCCTGTTGTTGAAGAAGATACAGGAATAACAGAAGACGTTACTGGAGAAGAAAATATCGAAGATACTGAAACAGATAATAAGGAAAACTTAGCTTCAATAATTGAGGCTGATGAGAATTTCTTCTCCTTCAAACCTTTAGGTTACGCTTTGATTTTACTAGTAGTATTTGTAGCTGGTTTGTTAATAGGAAGGAAAACTTCTTTATTTAAAGATTTTATTTAAAATACTTACGCAAATATGAAAAAAATTATTTTAGCTACTTTATTAATTATTTTTATTACCCCAGCGGTTGTTCTGGCTTCATGGTGGAATCCCATTTCATGGTTTGCAAATGAGGTAAAGACTGAAATACTAGTGGAAACTTCTAGTTCTACTTCTACTGTTATTCCAGAGATAGAAGAGAAGTCCTCCTGGTGGGGTTCTTTTCCCTGGTCTAAAAAGGAAATTTTTGTTAAGCAGGAAAACATAACAAAAGACATTGTTTCTGAGCAAGAGGGTAAGAATATTGAAACAAAAACTCAAAATACTGAAAATGAGAAAACTCAATTAGAACTAGAAATTGCTAAAGCAAAAGCTGAAGCGGAAAAATATAAACTGGAGGTAGAAAAAACAAGATTAGAAGAAATGGAGAGGGCAAAACAAGCAAATGCAATTAGAGTAGAGACACGGGCTCAAGTTGAAGTAAAAGAAGAAGAAAATAAAAACACAACAGGAGTCCTACCAAGTGACTCAATTGTAGAAATAAATGAAGAAACAGAAGATGACAGAAGATCAAAAGAGATAGAAGCACTTGCTTCAAATAAGTCTGTAATAGCAATCGATGATTTTTTAGGAAATCCGAACTTAGAAACTTTAAAAGTGTTTTGTAAAAAAGCCAAAACTCTTGACGGTACATCCATAATAGAAAAACTTAATGAAGATAGAACAATCATCGTTAAAAGCCCAGTAACCCTTTATGACGAGATGGAAAGTTTATGTGATATTGCTTTGAATGTGACGAAAGAATACTCAGAACATGGATCCAGAAAAGGAGAGACATATTTAGTAGGTGATCGGTTTGAGTGGTCAAAATATAATGATAACATGTTGTTAAAATTTTCTGATGGTGAAGACGATGACATAAGAATCGCAAAAATAGAATATAATACTGCAATTCAAGAACTTAAAGACTATAATCTTTTTGCTTACCATAAAAACCTTGGTCATGTTAGAGAAAAAGGCATTTCGATAGAAAATGTCGCTTATGATATATTGGAATATCGTGATGAGGTAAATGTATCGTCGAAAGGCGCGCTAGGGCTTTTGAAGTATTTACATGAAAATATCGTTATTCCAGAAGAATGGTTTCGTCTTCGAAGAGAACAATTCCGTGATAACCTTTAGCAAGGTGAAATTTGCATTTAGATTTGTGGCGACATAAAGGTTGGCTTGAATTAACCTCTGAGATGCAACTTGTAAACTTGGTGTGGTGTTAAGTAATTTAGGCGTTTGCGAGGTCTGTTATTCAACCTTCTAACGGCTCGTTGTACGTCTTTGTCTGTAATTGTAGCAAAACTATTGAAAATTTTGAACCAACGAAAGAACAGCTGGTAGAAATAATGAATAGTAATAAAACCTTTAGAGGTTGTGTTTGGGCTGGAAAAGATAATTTTGATGAAGAAAATAAATGTGAGGACCGAGAATATAAGGTATCTGATTTTGATATTCTAGAATAACATAGAGGAGGTACCACTACTTATTTGACAGAAAGATGCCGGGGGCATAAGGAAGGGGTACCCCCTTCTGTCTTCATGGCGATTTTTGCTTAACCATGCTATATTTTTGTTTATTAGCTTCTTTAAATAAGTATAGTAATATGAAAAATATCATTAAAATAATAACAGATAATTTAATCTTATTAGTTGGCGTCATATTTTTTACCTATAATTTTTTTAAATTTATTATAATAATAATCAATCCTAGTAGAAGTTATCCTATTCCAGACCTCCCTAGTGTTTTAATTTATTTAACGGTTAGTGTAGTTTTAATAGTTTTGGGAATGTTAATAATAAAGAAATAATTTATTATAATGGGGATTTTGAAAAATTACGATACTGACGATACTTTTATTAAATTAATGTCAGTAGATGCACGACTTCCTTCATTGTTGTATCTATATCTCCTACAGCTTCACGCCAAATAACAGTTCGGAGTCCATCCTGCCAAGCCGAGATTAAATTATCTATTTCTTATTTCCAAATATTACATAGACAACTCCGTAATAATAAATGAATTGTAAAAGAAGGCTTAATAGATAAGTTGATACTAAGGAAACAAGGATCGCCTCTAGGAAGAAATA
>JAVCCJ010000032.1 GCA_030765585.1 Candidatus Zapsychrus exili
AATAGAATAAATAGATTGATTCAATATGGCTGATATGGTAATATTAAAGCCTGAATTAAGCAGCCTTGGCAAGCAACAGCCGAAGCTGCTTTTTTGTTTGAAAGAGGGGTAGAGCGGACCAGATTTATTAAAAAAAATGTAAGATTCACAAAAATTCATGCTCTGGGGCGCTCCTTTAGGACCGTCCCCATTTATACTGCATTTCCTGCGTAACTTGTTGCATAATAAGTAGTAACGTAAAGCGTCTATAATAAAGTGAAGCTGCTTTTTTGTTTGAAAGAGAGGGGCATGAAAAAGCATAAATATGAATAGCCTTTTGCCAATATCCTTTATTCAATTATTAGCTGGAACCTTATGCATTATAGCAGCTTTTTTTGCTTTTCTTTCATTGATGCCGTTTTTCCGCACACATGCTTTGCGCTTATCTGCTATCGTTTTTATAACGTCACTATCATTATTTTCCAATAGTGCTTGGAATTATTTCGCAGCAGTATTTATTATTGCTACCGCTGTAACTGAAATTGAATTCCTTCAAAATCTTGCAGCGATAATAAGGGGCGACAAAAACTATTTTGCCTACAAGCAGGCCATAGCGGGCGAAATTAATCCATCTCAGATAGATAAAGAACCAGCAACAAAAAGCCCCATGGAAAACAAAATACTAAATACTTTATGGACAAAGCAGGTTAATAAATTTCAAGACTTATCAACGTTATTTACCTTCAAAGTATTTCCTAATTCTCAAGAATTCGTTGATTTTCGAGTAGCAGGAGCAAAATTAATTGGCGAGGAGTTAATAGGTGAAACTCCTAATGATGGTAATTATCATTTAACACCAAAAGGTTATGATTATTGCAAGATTCACTACAGAGAATTTGGTTCTGATCAATGGTGGCCAGAAGAAGCTCTAGACCAAGAAAAATTAAAAAAGGTATTGGGTGAATAGTTTTGATGGGAGACCAAAGCTGCTTTTTTGTTTGGAAGAGGGGTAGAGAGGGGTAACGCATGAACAAAATCACTCTGACCCCTTTTAGTACGATGAAAAAAAATTTATAGAATTAACAAAATTGTGCGAAAAACAAATAGAAAAAACTCCCGAATGGTTAACCCCTTACTTATATTTAGGTGTAGCTTGTGCCAATCTAGGTCAAAACGAAAAAGCAATTCGCAATCTTGAGCACGTAGAACAAGAAGCAGTTGGTGATGCACAGTATTCGGATGCAGAACGCATACTTAAATACCTAAAATCGCAGCAAGAACAAAAATAGAATAAAGAGATTGATTCAATATGGCGGATATGGTAGCATATTAACAGTATTAGCAGCTTTGGTGGGAAGCCGAAGCTGCTTTTTTGTTTGGAAGAGAGGGAGGGGGTATAAAATCACTCTGACCCCTTTTATTTTTTACTCTCAACAAAGAAGTATCAGAAAAGATTGTTTTGCCATGGAGTTGAATGTGAACAACAAAACTAAAATAGAATGTCCTAAATGCGGTTCTTCTATGCAAATTAAAACTGCCTACAAGGGTAGGAATGCGGGTGGTCAATTTTATAGCTGCACAAGATTTCCAAGCTGCAAAGGCACGCGTGACATTAGTACGTATTCTAGAAAATCCTATTCACAAAAACGCAATTCGAATTTTACACAAAAAAATAATGTCAACAGTAGCGATTTTCCATTAATGTCATCTGATTCCAGGGAGAAACTGCTAAAACTCATACGTTACTATAAGGAATGCGTTCAAGTCGAGAGTCTCAGCGAAATAAAATTACGTGAAGTAGATGAAAATAAAAATTACTTTCAGTGTCCTTCAGAAAAGGAGTGGCTATCCTCAGGAAAAGAAATATACGAAATAGATAATACTAATGAAACCTCAACTTTTGGCCGGAGCTCTAGATGGCGTAGGCGAGCCAAAAACTACTATTATTCATACCCAATATTCGTTAAAAAACTTAAAAGCAGAAACGATGGCAAGGAATCTGTTATTATAATACCCTTGCTAATTTTTCCTATTAATCTCGAAAAAGATGCCGGTAAAATAACTATCAAAAGAGCTGACTCCTTTAGACCACAAATTAACTCCGGCATTTTAAGTATGGGCGGAGTTAGTGCAAGGTCAGAGCAAAAAAGAGTTTTCGTTGAAAAAATGCTTCAGCGTTGGGATGAAGAAGTATTATATGAAGAAAATTTTAATAGCATTATTTCTGAGCTTAAAGAAGAGTTTGGTACTGACAATTACTTAGACACAAAGCTTTCTGATCTTTGTTCAGAAAAAATAGATTTTTCAAATATAGAGACTGGATTTTATTCAAGTGGTCTAGTTTTTGAAACGCAAGGTTCCAAATATACGTTTGGGCTGGAAGAAGAACTCGAGGAAATTGAGCGAAAGTTGACATCTGGAAACACCCCTGAAATGCCGGTTTTAGAATCTCTTATCAAAAGAGAAAAAAGTTCTGGGGAAAAAGAACTGAAGGATTTAAGTTTAATTGAAATAACCCCTCTTAATGACGAACAGAGAGATTCAGTAAAAAGCGCATTTCAAAATACTCTAAGCGTCATAACAGGTCCACCCGGTACTGGCAAATCTCAAGTCGTCATAAACGTAATAGCTAATGCTGTGGCACGAGGACAAAATGTACTTTTTGGGAGTAAGAATCACCAAGCAGTCGATGTTGTATTGCAAAGGATCTATGAGATACAAGAACAGCCTATGATCTTAAAGTTCGGGCAAAATGCAAGGGAAAGTATATTTGCAGAACAACTTTTGACATCTATAGATAAATCAATTGCATATGATAGTAATTCTTTAGAAGCGACACGAAAAGAATATTTTGATGAACTTAGTAGTATTGGAAAGAGAGAAGTAGAAGTTTGGGATAATATTCATAAATGCTACGAGGCTAGAAACAGCATATCAAAGCTTGAGGTTTTGATTAGTTCTATTGAAGATAGATTGTTACCTGATTTAGCTTCCATACTGCTGAGCAATGTTGATTGCATAGACAGTAACATCAATGTAAATAATATACATATTTTAACAAAAAAAGAACTCTCAGGAAGGCATGGCGTTGTCGATCTTTTTCTTAAATTACTAGGGAAAAATATAGAAAAGAGATTACGTGCCGCTATAAATAAGCTT
The DNA here is from genome assembly GCA_030765585.1 of Candidatus Zapsychrus exili. GTDB lineage: Bacteria > Omnitrophota > Gorgyraeia > Zapsychrales > Zapsychraceae > Zapsychrus > Zapsychrus exili. The sequence continues at coordinate 3,139 of JAVCCJ010000032.1, forward strand.
TTAAATGGTAAGGGTTTAGCGGATGTTGTAAAACATTATTACTTAGCAAAAATAGAAAAAAGTAGCAAGTTGACGGATCTTGCACAACAGATTGTTGATTCTAAAAAGCTAGTTGTTTTGTATCATAAATGCTCAAAGTTGAGGCTAGAAGAAAACTCTTCAGTAAAAAAAGTAACAGAATATGAAGAAATATTAAGCAGCTTACAGTCTAATAAACTGAAAATCAGTCCGAAATATATAGATGTTTTGATGTGTGAGAAATTCAAAAGTTTGGGATCTGGCGTAAGAAACGACATCTCAGACTATGTAGCTACGGCTAAAAGAATTGAGAATGACAGAGTAGGCGGAGATTTAGTTGATACCTTGCGGAAGGAGAAAAAACGGTTGTTTTCTTCTGTTTCAAAAGTTTTTCCAGCACTATCAGTATCGAACTTATCAGTAAGGCATGTTGCACCTTTAGATATCGGAATTTTTGATTTAGTAGTTATAGATGAAGCATCTCAGTGCGATATTGCATCAGCATTGCCAATGCTTGTTAGAGCAAAAAGGGCTGTAATAATTGGTGATGAAAAGCAACTCATACATGTTTCGAATATATCGAAAGTTGATGATCAGCAAATTCAAACAAAGCACGATTTAACGGAGGTTTCTGAACAGCGTTTTCTTTATAGCACCCAATCCTTGTTTGATTTAGCTAGGTCAACAATTGCAACATCAGGAGTATATACAATATTAAAAGATCACTACCGCAGTCGTGCAGAAATAATCCAATTCTCAAACGAAGCATTTTACGGAAATCAATTAAGGGTCTGGACTGATTATAGGCAGTTGAAGCAATCAGGTAAAATAGATGGGATCCATTGGCATGACGTCAAAGGGGCAGTCGTAAGACCAGCTAGTGGGAGCGCACATAATTTAGAAGAGGCGAATAAGGTAGTTGACGTTTTAGAGGGAATTATTGAGACAGCACTTCAACAAAAAGCAACGGTTGGGATTGTGACACCATTTCGAGATCAGGTAAACAAAATTCGTGATTATGTGCTAAGAAAGTTACCTCCCGAAAGACTAGAAACTTTAGATTTAAAGATTGATACGGCTCATGGATATCAGGGTGACGAGCGAGATGTGATGATATTTTCACCTGTTGTTTCAAGAGGTATGGGTGACAGAACAAAAGGATTTTTATCACACACTCAAAATCTATTTAATGTTGCTATAACGCGCCCAAGAGCGGAACTTCATATCGTTGGTGACAGGGAGGCTTGCGCTAATTCAGGGATAGAATATCTGGAGAAATTTGTCAGATACTTTAACAAGAAAGATAAAATTAATCCCTATAGAAAAGGTGCCTATACTGAGTTATTTGACTCAAAATGGGAAGAAATGTTTTATACTAAATTGAAGGAACGAGGAATAAAGACTGAACCCCAGCTAGGCGTTCATCAATACAAGCTGGACTTAGCCGTTCTTGAAAATGATGCTTATATTAATATCGAAATTGATGGAGAGGCCTATCACCGTGATATTACAGGAGAAAGATGTGTATCTGATATCAAAAGGGATCTCCAGCTCAATATGATGGCTTGGATAGTAAAGAGATTCTGGGTATATGAATTGAAATATGACCTAGAACGATGCCTTAGCGAGGTTGACCTTTTAGTAAAATTGACAAAGAGCTCAAAAAAGATGAAGTAATCATGGCCCCATGCCTGATACCTACAAAGGATAAGCCAATTTTTAAAGATCGGAGCTAACATGAAAAGAGTTATTAGGTCAATCATTGTAATTTATGGATTAGTTTGCTTATTACTTCTATTCTGGATGGGGCATAGGGGTTACTATGATGCGCTGGTTAATAATTCCCCATATTATAATACAAACAGGGATTATACTATGGCTTTGTTTTTTGAGAGATGGGATGAAATAAATTCAACTTATGATCCATATTATGCAAAAGATAACACGCCAAAGTGGTATGACGAGATTAAAAAACCATTGTTCTTCGTTGCTGGTTCTAATAAACTAAACAAATCTCTACAAAAACTACACGCTAAAGAGTATATTAGGCAGTATGTAAAGGGGGCTGTCGGCATAGACCATAGAAAAGTGGAAGCGTGGCTATTAAACATTGTTGTAGTAGTGAACGCTGGTGTTTACACGTATGAAGAGATTTTTTTAGCACCTGCAAAACAATATGACTTAATCTCAAGCATGCACATGAATCATTTACGACAAGTCTTAAGTTTCTTACCTATTACAGAGCACCTTGCAAGTATGAAAACGCAACTGAATCTTAGCTTGTCTGTTTTGCCAGTATTATTTGGTTTTCCACTTTTTTTAATACAGCTAGTCTTATGGATAAAAAATATTATACTTAAAAAAGAACTATCTTTTATAATGCTAAAAAGGAAAGTGGTGGTGCTGTTTCTTTACGCTTCCACTGCACTTGCTATTGCCTATTTTATTTATTTTTTCAAAATCGAATGGGAAAAGGCAGCATATACGGACTTTGTTAGTGGAAAATTATTGCCTCTGCAAGTAGCATCTTTTACAGGCGGTATAAGTTTTTTATTTACTTTTTTATGGCTTTGGTCATTAACTATACTCTACAAGCTGACAAAAAAAGAAGTAGTCAGTACTAGAAACACTCTCATTACAAGACGTAAGAGGTCGTTATAGATTAGATAATTGGGTAGAACCTACTATTAAAGACATTCACACCTGCTTAAATAGTGATAATATACCAGTAAAGAGTAAAGATTGTGATTATTGCGCCTATAGAGAGGCGGTAGAGGGGGTTTTGTAGTATAATATTATGGTGTTTTTAGGTTTACCGCAAGGGGAATGGGAACAAATGAGTGGAAATGGAGGAGGAGAAAAAGAGATGAAAAAAATAATTACAATATATTTACTTTTCCTGTTAGTTGTTATTCTTTTTTTAGGATTAGCTATTCATATTAATTATATAACTATAAAATCGGAAACTATAAAAATATCTGTTTATTGCTCGTTATTTGGCTTATTGGGTGGTGTTAGTCATTGCTTAAGAAGCGTGTATTTACACACATGCGTTTTAAAAAATTGGGACCTTGAATGGGTTTACTGGTATTTTATTCGCCCTGTTATTAGCATGATAATGGGTTTTATGAGTATGATATTTTTAAAAGCAGGACTGTTAGCCCTTTCTAGCGATTCACTTATGATGGCTACTAGCAGTAAAACTGTTTTATATTTGGCAGTAGCTTTCTTGGCAGGCTATAACGTACAAAACTTCCTAAAGAAAATAGATGCAATAGGAAAAGCCACGCTTGGTATTGAAAAAAAGCGCGAGGAAAGCAACGGAGATTAAAATGAAAAAACTCAGAATTATTATATTTGATGTAGAACATGGTTTTAGCGCTTTTATCAATTCTCCCAATAATTATACCATGCTCATTGACTGCGGAGCTACATCTTACTTTTCTCCTATTAAATATGTGCTTGAAAATGAGTTAAATAATGTATCAGAATATAATGGAGCAAAGCTGACTGAGTTTATCTTAACTCACCCACATGACGATCACATAACTGATATAGCAAGACTAGCTGGTAATCTAAAACCTGCTATCCTTTCGAGACAAAAATATAACTGGGAGGAAATAAAAACGGGTGATGATGAGGAATACGAAAATTTAGATACTTACTCTGCATGGCAAGAAGAGTACAATACACCCATTACAATGCCTCCTGACTGGGGTATGACATTAAATCATAGTATGTACCTATCAATTGACGAAGCAAGAAAAATAAACGAGGACAAGTTTATTAATAATACAAGCATGCCTACTTTCATTGAATACGCTGGGCATAAGATAGTTTTTCCTGGGGACTTAGAAAAGGAAGGCTGGCAATCACTACTAAGAAAAGAGGGGTTTGATGCTTTTCTCCACAACACTTCGTTCTTTGTAACATCACACCATGGGCATTCTTCAGGATACTGTAATGAGATTTTCGAATGCATGGGCAAACCACATTTCAACATAGTTTCAGCACATACACGCGATGAAAGTGTTGAATCAGCATATTCTAATCCAGAAAACTCCAGAGGTGTTTTGCATAACGGCCAAACTAGACGAATGTTCTCTACAAGAAATGACGGGAGCTTAATAATAGAAATAAGTGAGAACGGAGAAGCTACTTTTGATTTACTTAATTTCACTAACAATATCAGCATAACATAGTCTTGACAAAGCAGTAAAGGGGCTTGACTTCGAGCCTCTTTTATAAAGACTTGTTTCTACGCTTATGGGTAGGGTGGCTTATATGACCTTTTTGTGCTTTATAATCCATTAATACTTTGCACCATTCATTAAATTGCTCTTTTTTGTAGCCTGCTAAATAAGGTCCAACGACTTCAATAAATTTCAGTATATCAGCATACTTATGGATTAAGTAGTCCACATAACCATCTTTTCGCTTAGAGATATAACCATATTTAAGGGTGTTTTTAATCTGCTGAAGAAGGAAAGTATCTCTAGCGTGGGTTTTTATGCCTATCTGAAATTGCATAAAACCGGTCTTTAAAATCTGAGAATAAAACCAGCCTTCGCCAGAATAGAAACCACCAATAAATTGAACACTTAAGTTGACATTATCCATATTTCATATATAATTATAAGCCTCAGCAACCATAATGTCAAGAGGGTATTTATGAACTATCGTTCATAATAAATAGGGGGTTTAAGATGACTAAAAAACTAACAGGGAGGCCTGTCAAGACTAGGTATGTAAAAGCCAAACCGGGTGTAGCTCAATTCAGCCCTAGGGGCAAACCTGGTAGGCCACATGAAGTCGAAATGCACGTAGATGAATTTGAAGCTTTGCGCCTTATAGATTATAAAAATATGAAACAATGGCAGGCATGTAGGTTTATGGGAATATCAAGGCCAACGCTTACGCGGATAATTAAAAAAGCCAGAAACAAGGTTGCGGATGGTATTGTTAATGGGAAAATTATTAGGATCGAAGGCGGCTGTGTAAAAGTTGGGTAGTGTTAAGATTTCTCGTTGCCTTCGGCGCCTCGAAATGACAGGGGTGAAAAAGGGCTCATGAGGGGGCCTAGAATCAACGTTCTTTTGAGAAACTAGGCTAAGTAGCCTAAAAAAATCAGGCCTTAGAAGCCCTTAAATAAGGGTGGCAAATATGGTAATATTTCACATGGCATATACAGGCAAAAAGAGGGCAAGCAATAAATAAAAAATGGCCTGTATGGGGAAAAGCGCTTGACAGGTATTACGAAAAAGAGCCTGTATGGGTTAAAAATAAAAGTTGCAAAAAGAGAAAAAAGAAGTTGACCAGCAGGTAGCCGCATAATATAATAAAACTTCGGCAACAGGTTCACATCAGCAGACACAAAGAACCAATTCAAGCACGAAATTAGCCCCTTTTCAGCCTTAATCCCAATGTCCTATAATATATCTTATGTTAACTACGTACTATAGCTGAGTCTGCCGTAAACCTATATATGACCACACTTATAGACTTGTCCCGAAACCTTG
>JAVCCJ010000070.1 GCA_030765585.1 Candidatus Zapsychrus exili
TGCCCTTCTCGAATAGCATGATATTTGCGAACCTTACCTTCAACATATCCATCATAATAAATTTCATCAAATCGGGGAAGATTGATAAAAATATTCGAGTTTTGAATCTCACCTTCAATTAAATTCACGACACCATTCCTTTTAATTGGGCTCTTTCTTGATTAAGTAGGATAAGAAAGAACCCGATTACAACGATTTAAACAACCTGCCAAAAACCTATTCCCCTTAAAATTTTTTATATATGCGTGAGAAATACTCAGTATATCCATACCCACTCCCATGGGTACCCCAAGCGGGTTTGGGCGATAAGCGCCCTCAAAAGGGCAAATTTGTGACCAAAATGTGACCACTCAAATAATAACATATATCAAAATGTATCAATTTGTGACCAAATAATAAGCTTTTATGCAAGAGAGGAAAGTTATTATTTAATTAATAAAAAAGCCTGTTCTCGTCTAAGAAAACAGGCTATATTAATGGGGTGGCTAACCGGGTTCGAACCGGCGACCGCCTGCACCACAAGCAGGAGCTCTACCAACTGAGCTATAGCCACCATCGTACTGCTTATCTTTTCAAATGAACAATTGCAATATTCTACCACAAAAATAATTCTTAACAACAAAAATACTACCGACCTAGTCTACTATAATATTACCCTCAAAAGATACGTTTTTGACCTTAAAATCATACATATTTGTCTTAAAAGAGAAATCTATACCAATGTCAGGGTTTTCTTGACCTTTAGGAAGCAACATCTTGCTAACAGAAAAAGTGTTGCCTTCTGGAGTGCCACCTAAATATGATAGAAACTTACCCATTTTAACATTGCCTGATACATTGACATCATCATTCTCTATAGTCATATTTGAAACTAATCCAATTTTTCCACTCGCATCTAAGACATCAACATCAGCGTATAGCTTTCTTTCAAATATATCTGTCACCCCGGAAACATTTACCCTGCTATTCGTAAAAGGAGATTCTTCTTTGACAAAAATACCTTCAAAATAAAAAGGCACTTTAGACGAAACAATTGGAAATACAATATCCTTGAGTTTAAAATCTACTTTATCTATTCTAAACAAAACTTTTTGCTCTACGCCTACACTAAGATATTTAATTACTCCATTTGCAACATTAAACCTTCTTACAATAACAGACGTTAAAGGCATCATTTTCTTCGTTATTTTTTTTATAGCTGAATCAACTTCTTGGCCCTGCATCTCAGAAGATTCTTTGTTCACTATCTCAGATACCCTTGTTTTCTCGTCTATAAAAATAACAGGGCTATCGACATCTAAATATGATAAAGAAGCCCGTCTCATTGCCAAAGAATGAAGATCGAACTGCATCCTCATATTTTTTACCTTTAAAACACGTCCTATCTCTACATTAACCACTCTTAAACCAAAAGGAAATTGATATTGAATACTGCCTATTCTAACATCTTGTTTTATGGACTTATTAAGCATCACCTGTATAAGATTTTTTCCATAAAACTTTATATAGAAAGATCCGCTAATAAACACGACAATTACAAGAATTATGATTATGATGGATATTTTTTTGAAGGATTTCATATTAAAATATTTGGAAAGAAAATTAAGGAAAATTGAGGAAGGTTGTGATCGAACTACGTCCTCATCGTCATTTATTAAAAACGCGCCCAGGACGATTCCGCTTACGCGGGTCCCAACCCTCTCTAAACAAAAAAGGAAGGTTGTGATCGAACTACGTCCTCATCGTCATTTATTAAAAACGCGCCCAGGACGATTCGAACGTCCGACCCTCGCCTTAGAAGGGCGATGCTCTATCCAGCTGAGCTATAGGCGCAAAATTTATTTATTATTCTATTTGAAGCTCTTCAACTATTTACGTCATTGCGAGCATTTTTGCGAAGCAATCTACAACAGATTGCCGCGTCGCTTAAAAGCTCCTCGCAATGACAATATGCTACAGGGACGTATACTTTACTTACTTTCTACTGTGTGCAAAGCTTCTTTTTTGTCTTCTTCTAAATCTAGCTTATAAAAATCTTCCGATTCTGGCAAAACAAGTGAAAATGCAAGCGTCTCGTCTATCTCAACCTTAATATCTTTCATACTGCATTCAAGCAAATGTCCTCCAGCTTTTTTATCTTTTGTAATAAAGTGAAAATGATAACCTGGGACATTTACACCTTTTACAAATGCTGGGGCACGAAATCCAATAATTGTTCCTTCTGCTTTTTCAAACTCAAATACTACCTGATCTTTTACAACTTCAATCAACTTTTTATAAGGCTTATCTTGCCTAGGAACACTTCTTGTTTTTATATAATCAAAAACACCTTCTATTTTAATGGCGTAAAATATATTATCAGTTGGCAAGAACTCATCAATGTATTGCTTAAGACTTGAAATATTTGTCACATCATCTAAAAGAACAGTTTTGTCCAAATCAAAAAAAGTTACTACTGCAAAAGGTGTAATCGCCTCGTCATCTACAGGATAAGCTATACCATCTGTTTTTATCTGATAAAACTTACCATCTACCCCTATCATTTCTCCATCTAGTGCATCAAAAGTACCTATGCCAAAATCTCCACGATTTTTTAAAGCAGCAAAAGTGATATCTCCATCATAAATTCCATCTAAAAGAGCATCTATTGTAGAATTCTGAAATATAACATCTCTATCTACCGATTGAGCTTGTGATAAGCCAATAGAGCTATTAAAAAGAAATACGACAAATATTAAGGTAAGCTTTTTTATATTCATTGGATTAAGAAATTAAATTGAACCGAAATTTTACATTAGAAGCATTTTCTCAAATAAACCAATAGAATAAATGTTTCTGCAAAATTGTTCGCTTCAACAAAAGTTTCAATAAAGAAAAGCGACGGTTGAAGTCAAATTACCTTTTCTAATGAAAAATTTGAGTTAAATGGTCGGGGAGCCGGGATTCGAACCCGGGACCCCGTGCTCCCAAAGCACGTACGCTAGCCAGCTGCGCCACTCCCCGAAAATTTAATATTATATCAAAAAAGCGAGTTACTATAACACACAATATTAAATTATGCAAATAATGTATTATTACTAATACTAGTTATTATTTAAATCAAAATTTGCATTAGAATTCGATTTTTCTGTTATAATATTTGCCATGAAGCCAATAAGAAAAAGAATACTGTTTATCATACTTGCATTCGTAATGCTTTTGACAATCGCTTATCTTTATATAAATAAAATTTTCCTACCTGTTAAGTTTAAAAGCATTGTCAAACAAAAGGGTTCAGAATTCCTTAATCGCCAGCTAGATGTTGAAGAAATTACCTTTGACATAATAAAAGGAATTACAGCAAAAAATATAAGAGTATATCAAAAAGATAACAGTGGTGAAATATTTGCATCAATAGATAAGTTAACTTTTAGCTTCCTGCTTCCCCCTATCTTAAAAAGTAAAAAGATCATAATACCCTCAATCAAAGTTATAAATCCGTTTATTAATATAATTAAGAAAGACTCTGGAGAGTGGAACTTCTCTGATCTTATTAAGAACAAAAACAAATCTGAAAGTAAAAGTGCTTTTCAAATTTTAACAAGAAAAGTTGAACTAAAGAATGGACAAATCAATATAACAGACAAATCAAAAGAAGAAGCGTCCAGCGAACACATCTCTCCGGTAAACTTAGTAGCAGAGTTATCTTTACCAAAAACATAAACTTTACCTTTGAGAGTTTTATACCTAAAAGCGGATCATCTGCAAAAATAGAAGGCTCTTATGACATTATGACCAAATCTCTTTTGTCTACGACTTCTATTGACAAACTTTATGTAAGCAAATATTTATCACTTTTAAACGTCAAACAAGCAAATGTTTTAAAAAATGGCAGCATATCTTCATCTGAAGCTCATATATCATATAAAGATGGTCTAGTTAGTATGACAGGCGATCTTTCGTTAAATGAAATAGATATTAACGCTAATGAGAAACAAAAATTCAAGGGAAACGCAAAAGGATCTAATCTCTCTCTTACTCTTTTAAACAAAGAACTAAATTTATCTGGAAACGTATCTTTAATATCTGAAGAAACATTTATCTTCCCTCATACTTATATTAAAGGAGAGTTATCTCTTAATATTGATAATTTATACATACAACAAAACAATGGTTTATTTAAAGGAAGCATAGCGCTTAAAAACGAGTCTCCAGGCTATCTTATAAAAATAAGCGACAAGCAAGAAGTTTTAGGGAATATAAACATAGATGATGCCTCTATTGCCTGGGGTGACAAAGGGATAAATATTAATGGCAAAATATCGACTAATCCAACAACTATCAATATCTCCCCTGACATAAAGATAAGTGGAAACATTACCTCTACAATCAATTCATTAACTTTTGCTCGCGACAAAAGCATTTCTCTTCAAGGCAATATAAATATCGATCAGGCCAATATAAAAAATGGCGACAAACAAAACATATCCTCTAACATAGCACTCGACAATGCATCTGTATCTGTAAAGGGTTCTGATGTACAACTTCATGGAAAATTTAATTTAAATAATACGAGCATAAGTCTTCAAGATAATAAAACAATAAAAGGAAACATCTCTACAGTAAACACTAATATAAATTTTAAAAACAAAAAGCTAGATATACAAAGCGATCTAAAGATTAATAATACTGATATTTCGTTAGGAGAGAATAAAAGCATAAAAGGAAATGTGATATCAGAAAACACAACCCTCTCTTATGAAAACAAAAAGATACTTTTAAGGACATTATCTGCTTTTACTGAAACAGAAGTGCAATTTGATGGTATTAATTTTAATGGCAGCCCTAATGTTGAATTCTCTGTCGCAATTGATCCTGGCCAAGAAACTAAATATTCCGGAAAGGTTGAACTAGCAGAGGCTTCTGTATCTGGTGTGCCAAAAGTTGGAGCGATAAATAATATAAAAGGAAACGTCTTATTAAACGAGAATAAAGTAGAAACCGAACTTATTGAATTTAATACAAATGATGTCGACGTCAAACTATCAGGCAACCTAGAAAACTTTTTAAATCCAGTTATCGACATAACAGCTTCATCAGATGAAGTCCTTTTAGAAAATATATCTAAATTTATACCTGCCGCAAAGAACAAGGCTAAGATAAAAGCATCTGGCAAGGCATCTGTTACGGCAAGCTATAAAGGCTCTATCAAATCTACTGCAGACTCTCTAATTGATGCAACAGCAAAATTAGAAGGAGTCAAACTATCGACCCCTAAACTTGCAGAAGACATAACTAATGTGTCTGGAGAAATTAGATATAAAAATGATTTAATAACCTGGAGTGGGCTTACAGGAACATTTAAAAATAAAGACTATAAGATAAGCGGTCAGTTGACAGACATTTCTCGACCTACGATAGCATCAAGAATATCATCTGAAGACCTTACGGTATCAACTCAGATAAAAATTCTTAGAAAAGCATTTCAAATACTCTTACTTAAAGGAAATTATTTAAATTCCTCTTTTGATCTCTTAGGAGACGTACACTTAACAGAAAATATGGGTCCTGATTTAGATATTAAAGGCACGCTTTCCATTAATCTAGAAGATTTAAATGCAATACCAAATGAATTAGTTAAGAGCAAGCTAGCTAAACTAAAACCTCGCGGCATAATTTCTTTCGACGGCCTATTTAAAGGAAAAACAAAAGATTGGCGCAATTGGGATGTGACGTTCAAGGCTCAATCTCCAAAACTATCACTGCTAAATTATTTTATCAATAATGTCTCTATTGCATTTTCGCAAAGAGATCAGACTGTAACCAATTTTGATATTTTATCTAACATATATAGTGGAGACTTAAACATCTCTTCTTCTGCAGACCTTAGAGATATTGATATACCAATAAAATTGGCTGCTGATATTAAAGGTTTGCAATTAAAACAACTTCTTAAGAGCGCTAACATAAAAAGAAACATGTCAGGTAATGTTGCTTTATCTCTTAATCTAAGAGGTCCAGTAAAAAATTATGACAAGATAAAAGACTCTGGTAGCTTTGCAATATCAGAAGGATATCTTGGTCGACTTATTCCAGCATTTAAAAATGCTGACTTTAGAAACGCAAGGGCTGACTTCCTTGTTAGAAATCAGAAAGTCTTTACGGAAAATGCGCAAATAATAAGCGATACCGTTAAAGTAAGGGCTGAAGGTTGGGTAGATATAAAACAAAATATTGATTTTAATCTTATACCTTCTTTTTCTGAAACTCCTGTCTTAAACACTGAGGCTCTTAAGATTGATCCATCATCAATTCTTAGTCGTGCATTAAATATCAAAGTAACTGGAAAATTGACTAAACCTAGATTCCAAGTAGAAACCTCGCCTGTTAAGATATTAGAAAATACAACTGAAATTATAAGAGATGGAATAGGAAGTCTGCTGGAAGGGCTTTTTTAATTTAGGGTCAGACCCTCTGATCTTAGAGGGTCTGACCCTAAGCACTACAATATTATTCTAACTATCATCCCGGACTTGATCCGGGATCCATTATTAGATCAGATCCCTGCCTTCGCAGGGATAAATTAAACTCTGTCATTCCAGTTTTTTGCAAAGCAAAAATACCGGAATCTCCTCAACTATTCACTTAATACTAACTAGATCCCTGCCTTCGCAGGGATAAATTAAACTCTGTCATTCCAGTTTTTTGCAAAGCAAAAATACCGGAATCTCCTCAACTATTCACTTAATACTAACTAGATCCCTGCCTTCGCAGGGATAAATTCGGACTTCATTTTACGCTCCTTTTAGTCTCGTAAAATATGTCCTCATTTACTTTAAATAACTTTCAATAATCTTTTTTGTCTTCTTAAGCGCTCTAGCGCGATGAGAAATCTTTGCTTTAATGGAAGGATCAAGCTCTCCGAAAGTCTTATCATATTTAGGCAAGAAAAATAAAGGATCGTACCCAAACCCATTCTTACCAACTGATTTCTTAGCAATTAATCCACTACAGCTGCCGCTCGCCACATCAACTATTCTTTTAGCATCAACTATTGCCACAAAACATCTATAACGCGCTTCTCGTCTAGCTAAAGAAACTCCACGAAGCTCACGAAGCAATTTTAGATTATTCTTTTTATCTGTAGCATTTTCACCAGAATATCTTGCCGAATAAATCCCAGGACGATTACCAAGCGCCTTTATTTGTATCCCAGAGTCTTCGCCTAAAGTAAGCTTTTTTGTATACATCGCAATTGTAACTGCTTTCTTTAAAGCGTTTTGAGCAAATGTTTTTCCATCCTCTATTATCTCTGGCGCATCTGGATAATCACTTAAAGAGGTTATCTTTAAATCAAAATCAGCCAACAACTCTTTTATCTCTCTTAGCTTTCCTTTATTTTTTGTAGCTACAACAAGTTCTTTCATAATAAACACAAGGTTTAAGGTGCAAGGTTTAAATAAAAGCAATAAACAGCGAAAAAACAATCAAAATATTACCAACTTATTGTATCCCTTTGTCCTTTATCCTTTATCCTCTATCCTTTCTTTAAAATTTTAATTGCCCTAAAACCTTTTTCTGAATCACAATCAGCTCAGAAATACCTTTTTTGGCTATATCAACTAAATCATTCATTTGTTTTTTAGAAAAAGGTGCACCCTCTGCTGTACCTTGAATTTCCACAAACTTTCCGTTTCCTAACATTACAATATTCATATCCATATCTGCGGTAGAATCTTCTTCATAATTTAAATCAAGAAGCAAATCGTTTCCCGAGGTGCCAACGCTTATTGCTGCCACGTAATTATTTAATGGGATTACATCCAATACACTTTTTTTCTTAAGATCCTTTAGAGCAAGTGCAAGAGCAATAAAACCTCCTGTTACCGAGGCTGTGCGTGTTCCTCCATCAGCCTGAATAACATCGCAATCTATCTTTATAGTTCTTTCACCTAGCTGCTCAGTATTAACAACATTCCTTAAAGACCTTCCAATTAATCTTTGTATCTCTTGAGATCTGCCTGAAACATTATTTCTTCTTATTCTAGAATTACATGACCCTGGAAGCATTCCATATTCTGCTGTAACCCAGCCCTTGCCTGCATTTCTTAAAAATGGTGGGACACTTTCTTCAACAGTTGCCGTACAAATTACTCTTGTCTCTCCAAACTCTATTAAACAAGAACCTGCAGGATGTTTTATATAATTCTTTGTAACTTTAATTTTTCTTAACTCATTATTCTTTCTTCCATCTATACGTTTCATTTTTACCCTTTCTATTTTATATTACATCCTCAGAATCATATTCTGCAAAAACCGTTGTCTGAATACCGCCTCGTGAGCTAACAACCCCTTCTACATTAACCCATTTTGGTTTACAAGCTTTTACAATGTCATCTAGAATTCTATTTACAAGATGCTCATGAAATATTCCAACATTACGAAAAGCCACAATATAAAGCTTAAACGACTTAAGCTCTAGGCATGTTTCGTTTGGAGAATATTCAACATTTATAGTTATAAAATCTGGCAACCCTGTCTTAGGACAGATACAAGTACATTCTGGAACGCTCAAGCTTATTATATACTCTCTGTCTTCATACTTATTGTCCCAAACTTCTATCGAGGGTGTTTTTAGTTTACGAATATTATTTTGTAAATCTTCGTAAGTTGATTTTTTCTTTTTCATATCTTTCTCCTATCGTAATCCAAGTATTTTATGCATTTGAGGAATAATTCTAACATCATTTAAACTTTTAATACAATAATCTTTAAATTCTACACACTTATCTATAGCGCCATCTTTCATTTGAAAATAATTGGGTTGTAGAATAAAAGTCAACCCAGAATCAACTTTCTTTATTATATCAACTGACTTTTCTATGTCTTCAATACTCGTCTCTTTTGATATAACTGCTTTTATAAAGACTTGTTTTCTCGAGGCTATTTTTAAGAATTCTTTATGCTCGGACCAAAAATCTTTTGTCTTAGCTGAGCTAGGTAATTTAAAATCCATTGAGATAATATCTAAATTATCAATTACACCTTGGAGCTCTTCACAAAGCGTACCGTTCGTCTCTAAATAAGACTTCATTTTAGCTAGCTTCATTTCAGCCAATAAGTCGCTTAAGAAATCTTTACAAAGCAATGGCTCTCCTCCGGTCAAGCTTACCGAGTGACAACCGTGCACTAAATTACTTATCTCTTTAAACGCTTCATTTGTTGAATATTCTTTTATATTTTCTTTAGATCCGCCCTTAGTGTCGCACCAAACACAATCAATATTACACGCATCAAATCTCACAAATACCTGCGTCACCCCTACATACTTGCCTTCGCCTTGAACTGATTTAAATATTTCGCTTATCTTTGCGTTTCTCATTATTTTCTCGTAGGGTCCTTAATCGCCGCTTCTTTAAAACCCTTTTCTCTTAAAACACAACTATCACACTTACCACAAGGAGTCTTGCCTCCCTCATAGCACGACCAGGTTAATTTATACGGAACATTTAATTTTATCCCTAGTCGAATTATCTGAGACTTGGTCTTTCTGATTAAAGGTGTTTTAATCTGAATCGCTCTACCATTAACACCCGTTTTTAAACCTACTTTTAAAGTGTTTTGAAAAGATTTAATAAACTCTGGCCTACAATCAGGATAACCTGAATAATCAACTGCGTTTGCTCCAATAAAAATTGTTGAAGCCCCTATTGTCTCTGCATAAGAGGCTGCAAAACTTAAGAAAATAATATTTCTAGCAGGAACATAAGTTGATGGTATTTCTTTAGGATCTATTTTCTTACTTTTACTTTGCGGAACACTTACCTTTTTATCTAAAAGTGACGACCCTTTCTTCGGCAAAGATATCTTTATTATTTTATAATCACAATTTGCATGCTTTGCTATTTGCTTTGCTTTGTTTATTTCTTTACCATGCCTTTGCCCATACTCAAAAATAAGACAATAAGCCTTATAGCCTTGAGCTTTTGCATAATAAAGTGTGGTGGCAGAATCAAGTCCGCCTGATAATAAACAAACTGCTTTTTTCATTTTTATTTGTAATAGGTTACGCTTGAGGTGTCAGATTCCCAAACTTGAACTTTTTTTACCTTTAAGGGGTCAATAAGTTTGCTATAACTGTCATAAACATATTTTGCAATTAATTCAGTCGTAGGATTGTTTTCTTTAAAGAATTCTAAATCATTAAGACATTTGTGATCTAGCTCTGATAAGAAATCTTTTAGCTTACTCTTAAGCTCTGTAAAATCGTGAACCATTCCAAGGCTACCTAACTCAGGCGACACTATTGTTATCTCTATTTGATAAGTGTGCCCATGCAATGCCTCACACTTGCCCTTATATTCTCTTAAATAATGTGCTGCAGCTATACTATCTTTTATTGAAAGTTCGTACATACTATTCTCCTAATTGTTGAGATCCCGACATTCACTTTACGAAGTCGGGATACCTACCTGCCGATAGGCAGGAATTCGTACTTATGAGTTATGTCATTTCGCTCCATAACTCATGTGCTCATTTAAATTAATTTTATTTTAATATCCCGTCCTAAAAATATTTTTGCTTGCTTCTGAAATTCTTGAGGTCTATCACTTATCAAAAACTTGTGTTTAGGCTTGGTCTTTGAAATATTATTTTGATTGGTGCTATTTAACATCTCTTTAACTTGGCTTGCAACTTCAGTAGCTGAATCGACAAGAAATACATTACGACCCATTACCTTTCTTAAAACAGATTTAAGTAGAGGATAATGCGTACACCCTAAAACAAGCGTGTCTATTCTTTTAGACTTAAATATCTTTAAATATTGTTTAGCGACATCAATAGCTATTTGCTTATTAGTCCACCCCTCTTCAACTATTGGAACAAATAAAGAACATGCAGAAGATAAAACTTTTATATCAGAATCTTCTTTCTTAATCGCCTTTAAATACTCTTGACTCTTAATGGTAGCGGATGTTGCTATTACCCCAACTTTTTTATTCTGTGTCTTTAATGCAGCTTTCTTAGCGCCTGCAGATATAACTCCTACAATAGGCAATGAGAACTCTTTTTTTAATGAAGACAATGCATAACTCGACGATGAGTTACAAGCTACAATAATCATCTTTACATTATTCTTTATAAGTACATTTACATTATCTTTTGAGAAGCGAATAATCGATTCTTTTGATTTCGTTCCATATGGCAGACGCGCTGTATCTCCATAATAGACTATATCCTCACCTGGAAGCTGACGCATAAGTTCTTTTACAACAGTCAATCCTCCTAAACCTGAATCAAAAACTCCAATTGGATTATTTCTTTTTTTATTTAACATAATATTAATTTCCGCGAGCAACTATCTTTGGCGTTAAAAAAATGACAATCTCTGTTTTCTGTTCATCCGTTCTCTGTCCCCTAAAAGCAACACCTAACAACGGAATACTTCCTAGAAAAGGTACTTTTCTTAAAGATTCAGATTTGACATTCTGGAATAAGCCTCCAATTACAACAACAGAATCATTCTTTGTGTCTATAGAAAAAAGTTGCTCTTCTATCTCTGAGGTATCTCTTTCTGATAAAATAAACTTTGGAATAATATCCAAAGACAACAGACCTTCTCCTTTTATGTGAGAAGCTAGCTGCATATTAAGTTCAAAGGTTTCTTCTTCTAAATCTTCATTCAATTTAGAAGACACAGAGTCTGTTATATTTAAAGCAATTTTTGATAATTCATCTTTTATCATATCAATATTAGAATTAAAAATAGTTTTTATAACTCCTACAGTATCTAGCGCATCAGATAAAATAGCATAATCTTCAATTGAAACCGTTCCTACGCTTAATTTCTCCAAACTTCCGTTTAAAACCTGCTTTAGCGCAGTTAGATTTAAGTCTTTATAGTCAGATAAAATTGCTCTCCAGTCGACCCCAGCCTGATGTTCCTCGTTTAAAACGATTTGTATAATCTCTGCTTCTAATACGATTCTTCTGCCCTGATAATCTAGTCTCTTGATCAGATTACTAATATTTTCAAACACGGACGGTATATCTGTTACCGTAATTTTATTCTCTTTTTCATCTATCTCAATCTTACCTACGTTCTCAGTCAAAAGGCTTTGACTCTCTTTTGCTACTTCCTTGCAATCTATATGCTCTAAAACAAAAACCTTAACTTCAACTTCAACATCAACTTGTTTTATAAAATCTACCATATCATTTAAATCTTCTAAGGAACCAATTAATGCTATTGTGTTTGTTTCGTTGTTTACAATAACTCTTCCAACATCACTTTTCATATTTTCTAAAATCAATGCCACTACGGACGCTTCCGCATGTTCTAATTTAACAATCTTTGTCTGAATTTTATCGCGAAATGAAAATCCATGATGCAATTTAAAATCTTCATCCGTTATTACGTGCACAATATCTCCGATTTCTTCATAAGCTAAATCACTTGAATCTAGTATAATTCTAAGCACATCAAAGGCATTTATATATCTTAAATATATGCTAATCTCCTCGGGAAGATCCTCTTCCGTTATAATATTAAGTCCACTTTTTACATAAATTAGCTCCAATACATCTTTTATTGGCATATTAGTCACCTGAAGTTCATCAATCATATATTTAACATATTCTTCAGGCTCTTCTAATTCAATTTCTTCTATAAACGTTTCATCAATACTTGTTCCCTGAATTTCTTCAATAGCGTCCAAAGTTTCTTCAACAATCAACTCTTTAACATTTTGACTAAAACAAAACTTAGGGGCAATAGCAGCAATACATAAACAAATGCAACCACATATAAAAAATCTACAAAATATCAAAATCAAATCTCTATTTATCATTATCTGCATTGCTTTCTTTATTAAGATGTTCTTGTATCTGCTTTAAAGACATCTTTTCTTTCTGAAGTTTACGTATTTTCTTAAGATGTTCACATGAGCCATCATCAAAATAGCGGAAATTAGTCTCCGGACTTCTTCCTATTTCCTTCAAAAGCCCAAGACGTAGGTAATATTTTAATGCATGCGTTGAATGACCGCTTATTTTTGCTAAATCTTTAAGTAAATATATGTTTTGCATGGAATTCTACTCTCTAAGTGGATAGTAAGGCTAGTATTCTTATATAATTGCTTTTCAGTGTCAAGGATTTTTATAGAGCTAACCTTAAATAGCTCTTAATATATGGCCAAACTCTTATCCTTATTATTTAATCTAAATATTAATATTAATTTTTATACAAGAAGTCTTGAGAAAACATATTATATCTTTATAATAAGTAATATCTAATGCGTTTAAAAAGCATTTAATTTGCAAAATACAACACTGCTATCAACTCAACATAACCTAATAACAGGAGCATATATGCCACCACAAAAAAAGAAAAAGAAAATATTTGTGCTAGATACAAACGTTATTCTTCACGATAGTTCTTGTATATATCAATTTAAAGACTGCGACGTTGTAGTGCCAATAGCTGTTATAGAAGAGCTTGATCATTTCAAAAAAGGAAATGAAATGCTCAACTATCATGCTCGTCTATTTTTACGATCTTTAGATGATCTTGAAGGAGATAAAATATTTAATGGTGGAGTACAAATAAAGCCTGGTTTAGGTAAACTTTCAATAAAGCTCGATGAAAAATTTAGCAAAAAACTTGCCTTAAGTTTCTTGCCAGGAAAACCTGATCATAAAATATTAAACATAGCCTATTGTCTTTCAAAGAAACACCTATCTAAGAAAATCGTTCTTGTTACAAAAGACGTTAATTTGAGAATGAAGGCCAAAGCCATAGGCCTAATATCTGAAGACTATACAACAGACCACGTAAAAGATATATCTGAGCTTTATAAAGGTTACAGATATGAAGAAAACTTTTCTGCAGAGCTAATAGATAAAATATACGATGATCCTGAAGGTATTGATCCAAAAGAAATAAAAGCAAAGAAAAAAATACTTCCCAATGAGTTCATTATAATGAGAGATGACAAAAAATCAGCAATAGGATACCTAGATGCTGAAACATCAAAAATTAAAAGAGTGGAAAAAGAAACAGCATCTGGAATAAAACCAAGAAATGTTGAGCAAACATTCGCACTACATGCTCTTATGGACAACAAAATAAGACTAGTAACAATGTCCGGAAAAGCAGGAACAGGAAAAACATTACTTGCGCTAGCATCGGCGCTTGAGTGCAGAGATACCTATCTTCAAATATTCTTAGCAAGGCCTATAGTATCGTTAAGTAATAAAGATTTAGGATTCTTGCCTGGCAGCGTATTTGAAAAAATAAATCCTTATATGCAGCCGCTGTATGACAACCTTGGAGTTATACAAAATAAAACTCTCACTGGGGAGAAAAAACCCAAGAAACTAGCTAAAATGTTAGAAGATGAAAAACTAACCATTGCTCCTTTAGCCTACATTAGAGGAAGAAGTTTAGTTCATACATACTTTATAGTAGATGAGGCTCAAAATTTAACTCCACACGAGGTAAAGACTATTATTACTCGAGCAGGAGAAAATACAAAAATGGTTTTCACTGGCGACATCTTCCAGATTGACCACCCTTATTTGGACACTTATTCTAATGGATTAAGTTATCTAATACAGAAAATGAAGGGTCAACATATCTATACTCACATAAACCTTGAAAAAGGTGAGCGTTCCGAGTTAGCTGAAATAGCAAGTAACATATTATAAAGAACAAACTCTAAATACTAAACTCGAAACAATATTAAAATTCTAATATAAAATATCACAAACATTTGTTTAGAATTTTTATATTTGTATTTTGGATTTGTTTAGGATTTCGGATTTAGTGCTTAGGATTTATAAAATCAAAACTTTCTTACAAGTCCTACCATACTACTTACAACATAATTATCATCCACAATAGGACTATCGTAAATTTCATTTGATAATCTCTCTATATTAAAATATGTCGCGATTACCCATTCCTGAGATATTCCCATATTAAAGTTTATACTAGCAAAACAATTTAAAGAAGCATCTGGCTCATATTCTGATCGTCCTGCAGCTACTTCGTTTGATCTTACTCCATAATAATAGTTAACTAAATCTTGGCTTTGCCATTTAACGCCTGCGCTAGGAGTGAATGTAAAATAATCATGTTTAAATTTCTTTAAAATCTTAAGCTCAATCTCTTTTCCCTTATGCTCTCCCAAAAGATCGGTTAAGAAATTTATATCCACAGATACTCCATCATGCTCAACTAAATCCCAAGAAAAACCTACTCCTCCATCTAAAGACATCTTTCTCTCTTGCATACCTTCTAAATCTGTTGAATCTTCATCATCATAGCCCATTAATCTAGGAACAAAGATAAAATCCAACTTCAAGTTGTCATATTCTATTAGCTGATATCCACCCTTATTCCCCTCAACATATGATTTTCCACCTTCTGAATGCCAATAAAGAATTGGTATTGGTACAGATTCTTTGCCTACCCCTTTATATGGACTATCTGTCATTAGATATCCCACTCCTGAATAATTTGCAGGACGTTCTTGTTCTTGTTCTTGTTCCTCTGCATAAACAAAAGAAGCAAACAAAATGCATAGTAGCACAACTACAATTAATGACTTTTTCATTTTTTTATCTTTCTGGCTAAAATTACTTTTTCTTATTTTTCTTTTTATCTATTCTATTAATCGCCTTAACCATTCTGTCATATGCTTGATTCTTGGTTAATCCTTCGGTAATACAATCGCAACATAAAGCAGCGTACCCTTTTCTATTCGCCATCTTAAAAATCTTTACAGTCTTTTTTCCTATTTTCATAACAAACCTCCTATAGTTGTCATCTTAAGATCCCTCGCTTGAAAGCTCGGGATAAATTCGGGCTTCACTTTACACTTCCGTTGGTCGTGCAAACTATGCCCTTATTTAAATTAAGAGCAATCAAGTAAAGATGCAATAGATATTTTATTTAATTCTTTTATTAAGGAAGTTTCGATGCTTTTTAACTTCTTTCGTACGGGGCAAACTTTTATATCTGGGCAAACTTCTTTCTTAAGAAAACATTCTGTAAGAGATACTCCTCCTTGAAATATTCCTATTAAATCAACTAAAAATATTGTCTTAGGATTAACATCCAAAATAAAACCACCCTTATTACCCTTAACAGATCTTAGAATACTTTCTTTCTGCAGTATTTGAAGAATCTTACGTAGAAAAGGTTTTGGAAGTCCTAAACTTTTTTGTATTTCAGATACAGCTACTATTTTTTCTTTAGATTTAGTAATATACATAAGAGCCCTTACGGCATAATCTGTATCTCTTGTCATCAGCTTCATTTAAATATTTCTCCTGTCTCATTAGACCAAAACAATAAATCTAATTCATCCATAGGTATCTTTACTTTTTTAGAGAATTTTTTTAACTCATCCTCTAAATATAAATAAACTTTCTTGGTTAGACTTTTTGGTTTCTCTTTTATAATGTCGTACTTAATTAAGTTTTTAAAAATATGTACATCAAGTATTGCTAAGTCACGTCCAAAACCTATATTTCTTAAAAAATGGCTAGCTTCCTTTAATCCAATACCTAAAACATTATCAGCAAACCATTCTCGAGTTTCTAAGATATTATCAACATCAATTCTTTCTTTTATTTTAATACTCGCACCTTTTAGAAATTTCTTACGAGTCTCAAATATAAATCTTGCTTTATTATTAGGAAAGCGTACTCCAGCAAGGCCCTCTCTTATTTTTTTTAAGCTTCCTTTTAAAAGATTCCCATTCTTTTCTAAAAGCTTTATTGCCTTATCGCAATAAACCGCCTTAGACTGTGGAGTACATACACAAAAACAAAGCTCGCTAAATATTCTTTTCTCTGGCTGATCAAAAACCAGTCTAAACTCTTTTAATCTTTTCTTTATACTAGCTTTCTTATTATTATATTCTGCAATAAGAACATTTACGCTGGTATCAGATAGCATCTTTTAGCTCTTCTAATTTTTTAAGATGTTCATACTCTTGAGCTATTAGCTTATCAATCATTTGATGGTCTTGTTCTGAAACTAGCTTTTTTACGTTATCAAAAAATACAATTGAATCCTTCTCAAAACCTATCCCCAAATCAATAGCCTGAGCATAACCTTCAACTCCTAAGGCAATTTGTCGACCAGAACCCTTCTTAGTGAATGCATGCTCACTTGCCAAAGAATTCATATGAGCAAAATATTCCTCTGGATATGACTGAATAGGCTCGTACTTCTTAAAAAGATCTAATATTTTTTGAAAAACATATATATGGCTTTCTTCTTCAGAAGCTAGAAATTTAAAAACTTTCTTTGCCTCTTCGTCTTCAATGTTATCTACTAAAGTCTCGTAGAACTCTTTACCATTTATTTCAATTTGAATACCTATCTCTATTATTTCGCTTCCAGAGAATTGATCTGACATGCTTGACTCCTCTTTTTTAATACTCGATACTCGATTCTAGATGCTAGATAGAAACAAAAACACTAATAACATTTATTTGATATCCAATATCTAGGATCTACTGTTAAGCTTTCCAAAGTCCGTGTAAATTGCAATACTCGCGAACTTCGATTACGTCTTCTTTCTTAGCACAAAAACAAGCTTCTGGCTTTTGTCCTGGCTTTAATTCTGCCCTTAAAACTTTGCTTTCAGTTAAAACCTCAATAAAATTAATGTAATGCTCGTCTAACATTGGATGCTCAACGTCTCCAACTTTTACTTTAATTCCACATTCTGCCTCTTCTACTACAGGAACATGCTTCTCTGAACCAGTATCTTCTGCTTTAGCATCTAACTTTTGCATTTTTTCTGCGCAACAAACTGGCACAGGCATAGCTTCTTTTACAACTTCTACAACGCTTCCACAATGTACACATTTATAAATTTCTCTTAATGCTATCATGATATTTCTCCTTTGGATTTATCCTTTATTTCATTTATTTGATTTTCATCAGGCACATACTGAACTTTAATACTTTCTAACATTTCAAATCCGCATCCACTCAATGTTGTTTCTATTTCTTTAATACTTTGTCCTCCCCAACCATAAGACCCAAAAGCCAAGCCAGTTCTTCCTTTTGGCGCAAGACCTTTCAAATAGCAAAGAAAAGCTGCAACAGCAGGTAACATTCCACTATTTAACGTAGGCGAACCAACACACAAATATTTAGCATCTAGCAAATATGTCATAACATCTGAAATATGCATATCCTGAAGACTTATTAGTCTAGACTGTATGCCCTTACCGTCAAAAGCATCTTGAATAGCTTGTGCTATAACAGCCGTTGAATCCCACATCGTGTCATACACAATTGCGGCTTTATCTTCCATCTTATTATTAGCCCATTTTGTGTAACTCTCTATTATCTTCCCTATATTCTCTCTCCATATAATTCCATGACTTGGAGCTATCATATTTATATCTAAACCAGATGCAGCTTCTAGCTCTTTAACAACTTGATTACCATAAGGAAGAACAATATTTGCATAATATTTAGCTGCTTCATAATAAACAGTATCCCATTCAAGCTCGTCATCAAAGCGTTCATCTGATGCAATGTGCTGACCAAAAGAATCATTTGATAAAAGTAATTTATCTTCTGGGATATAGGTTACCATTGAATCAGGCCAATGAACCATAGGAGTTAATACAAAATTTAAATTTCTTTTTCCTATGTTAAGAGAATCTCCTGTATTTATAACCTTAAACTTCCAATCATTGCCTTTGTAATGAAGATTCAAACCTTTTTCTCCATTTGGACAAGTTACAATTTCTGCATTCTTGCAAACTTGCATAATATCTGGCAATGCTCCAGAATGATCCATCTCAACATGATTACAAACTATATAATCTATTTTCTCTGGATCAATAATCTCTTTTATTCTTTCTAACATCTCATCATAAAATTGATGCTTAACAGTATCTACCAAAGTGATTTTATCATCTACTATCAAATATGAATTATAAGTAGACCCTCTTTGAGTAAGATACCCATGAAAGCTTCTTAAATCCCAATCTATAGCACCTACCCAGTAAATGCCTTTTTTTATTTCAATAGATTTCATACTAACCTTTCAACACCCTTGTCATCCCTGCGAAGGCAGGGATGACATTAATATATTTAACTGTTTTTTATCAATAAGAGATTCCGGTATTCTCGTCTTACGGCTCGAAACCGGAATGACAGTGTTTTTACTTTATCCTTAAACCTTAATCCTCAAACCTTGTTTTTACTCTACTACTTCAAAATCATCTTTACCAACGCCACATTCAGGACATACCCAATCATCTGATATATCTTCAAATGCAGTACCAGCTGCAACTCCATTATCAGAATCACCAACTTCAGGATCATAGATATACCCACATACTGTGCATTTATACTTTTTCATTTTTGCCGCTCCTCTCTTAGATCCCTCGCTTTAAAGCTCGGGATAAATTCGAACCTCAATTTACGCTCCCTTTGGTCTCGTAAATTATGCCCTCATTTATTTTAATCCTAACTTCTTTAATATAATTATCATCGGACACCAATTCGTAAACGCTGACTGCAACAAATTTAATCCAATAAAAACTGTTAATAAAATCCATAAAGGATTTACAAAATATGCAAGAGCAGCGCTTATTAGTACCATTACACCCGCTATTGCCCTTAATACTCTTTCTAATGTCATTTTATCTCTCCAATATATTATTAAACCACTTATCTCCTAAAAATTGATAAACTAAAACTGGAAAAACAACTAAAGTTAACACCGACGATAAAGATAGTCCAAAAACAATTGACCATGCAAGCCCTGACCAAACTGGATCTGAAGCAATTACTAAAGAGCCTAGTATGGTTGTAATTGATGTTAGAAGTATCGGCCTTGCACGTGTAACGCCAGCATCTAATAATGTACTTTTTAACGAGCTGTGGTCACGAGCAGCTTGAATTACATACTCGATAAATATTATTGCATTATTAACTACAATACCTGCAAGAGCTATAACTCCTATCATTGATGTTGCCGAGAAATATACCCTGAAAACAATAAAAAGAATTGCAAACCCTGGCATAACCCCTATTAAAGCAAGTGGGATAGTTCCTAATATAAGCAAAGGCAGAACAAAAGAATTGAATTGTGCGACCAGTACAAGATAAATTAGGATTATCGCAACTGCAATCGCAAGCCCTAAATCCCTAAATACTTTGACTGTCAGATCCCATTCACCACCTATTTCTATTTTCACCACATCAGTCTCATTTACTAAATATTCTGCGCCGACCAAAGAAAATTTCGTCAATTCAGAATTATTAGCAAACACCTTATAATTAGATAATTTCTTTAATAAATCTATGGCAGCGTACGTCACGCTTCGTTTGCCCATCTCTCCTGATATATAAATAACCTGCTCCCTGTTATCATTTAAAATAATATCCTCTTGCAACTGAGACTCCACTTTAATGAACCTTGATACAGGTATATAATTTCCTAATTCATTTTGTATATTAATATTTTCAAGATCTTTTATACTATCCCTTAGATCCCTGTCAAATTTAAGAACAATATATTCCTGCTCATAATTATAATCACTATGATATACCCCTATTATCTTTCCACTAAATATAGTTTCAAGCTCATTTGAAATAGACTCAACACTTACTTTCAACTTAGCTGCCAGATCTTTATCTATTGATAAAACATGCTTCTTGTGTTCCTCTAAAGAAGATACATCAATATCTTTTACTCCCTCTATTTCCTTAGATATTTTCTCAATATCGCCTGCAACACTATAAAGCAACTTCTTATTTCTGCTTTTTACCTTAACATAAAATGTCGACTTTACAGGTGGTCCTGGAGGATCTTCTACAACCTTTATTCTCAAACTCTTATTTTCCTTAAAATTACCCTCTAATAGCTCTCTATATTCATAGGCTAACTCCTCTGATTTCAATACTCTTTTGTTCGGATGAGTTAGATTAAGTTTTAAAGTTATCTGATTTGTCTCTTTTCTCTCCTGAACCCCTCTAAATAAACCATTAAAATCAAGAACTGGTGGTATTCCAACGAATGATTGTATACTTAAAATATCCTTCTCTTTTAATAACAGATTTGATGCCTCATTTGATACAGCATTAGTGCTCTCTATGCTTATACCTCTGTCTAAGTCCATATATACATATATCTGTTCTCTATCCGCCTTAGGTAACATTCTAAATCTTACCAATTTAATTACAGGGAATGTCAAAACTATTAAAAGAATAACAAATGCCCCCAACAAAAACCTAAATCTTTTTTTCTTATCATCAATTAATCCCGATAATATGCTTTTATATCTTTCTAAAACAAATCTCATAATATTGCATATAACTCCACACTTCTGTTCTATGCTAGACTC
The DNA here is from genome assembly GCA_030765585.1 of Candidatus Zapsychrus exili. GTDB lineage: Bacteria > Omnitrophota > Gorgyraeia > Zapsychrales > Zapsychraceae > Zapsychrus > Zapsychrus exili. Next base: position 21,376 of record JAVCCJ010000070.1, read on the forward strand.
TATTTTATCTTTGCAGAATACACCAGCCAACCACGGATTCATAGTATAGGCATATATTAATGATACAATAAGCGCTGCTGATACAAAAAACGGCAAAGGCCCCATATATGGGCCCATCATGCCTGTTACAAATGCCATAGGAATAAAAGCTAGAACAGTTGTCAAAGTAGACAAAAACAATCCTGTTCCCACCTCAGAAACTGACTGCGACACCAAAGAGATCTTATCCAGCTCAGGAAATTTCTTTTTATTCTTAACGATATTCTCTATAACAACTGTTGCACTATCCACTAGAAGCCCTAAAGAAAGAATTAAAGCAAATAATGTAATTCTGTTTATTGTATATCCAAAAAGATTTCCTAAAGCCAAAACTGTTAGCAAAGTCATCGGAATGCTAAACGCAACTATTAATGCAGCACGATGATTTAAAAAACAAAACAATACAAAAAATACTATTGCAATGGCTTGAATAAGATTTTTAGTAAGACCTGATATCTCTTCTTTGGCTATACGTCCTTCATCTTTCACAATCTCAATATTTATACCTTTTAAATAATCTCTTCTTTTAACCAAGTCTGCTAACTTAGAGTCGATATCATTTGATACATTAATTATATTTTTGCCTTTTTGTTTTGAAATGGAAAGAAAAACTGCATTATCAAGATTTAATCCTTTTTTATAAAAATTGACATAATCTTCATACTCTTTTTCTTTTTCAATAACCGTAGCTACATCAGATACCTTTAAACTCTTTTCATAATTTGAAGCTATTATTATATTTTCTATATCCTTAACCCCAACAACCTGCTCCTGTGTCTCGACCTTAAAATACTTATCCTTTGTTTTAACAAGCCCTAAATCTTTCAATAAAGACGTATTATTTAAAGCCTGCATTATCTCTATTAAAGACGTTTGAGAAGTACTCATTTTCAAAGGGTCAAGAACAATTTGAAATTCTCTTTTTCTTCCCCCGGCAACCTCTGCTAAAGATGTGCCCTTTACCTGCTTTAACTCATCACGTAACTGATATGCTATCTTCCTTAATGCTACAGGATCTTTGTCATTTGAATACAAGACAACAGTTTTAATAGGCAGATCTTCTGGGTCTATTGAATAAATATATGGATCACTTACTCCTAAAGGAGATAAATTAAGTCTACTTGATATTTTCTGTCGAAGAATTATCATACTTTCTTCCAAATTCTCGCCTACAAAAAACTCAACAATAACAGATGATTTTCCACCCTGAATTGACTTTGAATAAATATTTTCTATCGAAGGGATTTCGGCAAGAATATCTTCAAGCGGCTTAGTAACTATCTGATATACTTCATCAACAGTTGCTCCTTCAAATTCCACATCAACTGAGAATGCAGGAGCAACAATATCGGGATTATACTGTTTTGGCATAATGACAAAAGATATGCTTCCCCATAGAATAATCCCTATAAAAATAAGGAATGAAAGCTTCTTATTCTTTAAAAAGTATTCTGATATTTTTCCGTATATATTCATAATGATAAATGATAGGGGACAGACAGGAGATATGGGTATTTACCTGTTTCCATATCTCCTGTCTGTCCCCATTATTATTAATTAATAATTCTCAGCCAATACTTCATAAAACGCTTGTGGATGAATGCATGCAGGACAAACTTTAGGCGCTTCTTTGCTCTCATGAACATATCCGCAATTACGACATCTCCACTTTACCGTTGTATCTTTCTTAAAAACTGTGCCATCTTTTACATTTTTAAGCAAAGCTCTGTATCTTTTTTCATGCTCCTCTTCCACTTCTGATATTTCCTTAAAAATCTCTGCTATTTCTTTAAAACCTTCTTCTAATGCTGTCTCCGATGCTTCTTTGTAAAGAACACTCCACTCCATTTTTTCCCCGTCTGCAGAAGCTTCTAAATTTTCAGCAGTATCACCTATTGCTCCAGCAGGATAACTTGCAGTAATCTCTACTTCACCACCTTCTAGAAATTTAAAGAACTTTTTTGCATGTTCTTTTTCGTTTTCAGCTGTTTCTAGAAATATAGCTGCTATTTGTTCATATCCTGCTTTCTTAGCAACACTTGCAAAGTATGTATATCTATTCCTTGCTTGTGACTCGCCGGCAAATGATGCTAATAAATTCTTCTCTGTCTTAGTTCCTTTTAATTTTGACATTTTTCTTTTCTCCTATTCTTAATAACCCATAAAATTCTCGGCCTTTATCATATCTTCTGCACATCCAAGATTAGCGCAAACTTTCTTCATTGCCTCTACCATGACCGGAGGTCCTACTATAAATAAATTTCTTATCTTATAATCAATCATCTGTTTATTAATGAATTCTTCATTTATCATACCCTTTGAATATCCCATATCATTATCTGGGAGTTCTACAAGGCAATGCGATATATTGATTAAACCTTTTTCTTTGCTCCAATTATCCAATTCTTCTTTAAAAGCAATATCCTTAACTGTCCAATTTGAATATAAAAGATTGACATCTATATCCAAATTCTTATCCAATATATATTCTATTATAGAAATCGCAGGCGTTATGCCTATACCACCTGCAAGAAAACCTATTTTTTTATACTCTTCTTTTAAAACACAACTTCCCATAGGACCTTTGATCAAAATTTCATCACCTTCTTTTAAAAATTTTAAACGAGATGAGAATTCGCTATCTGATAATTTCTTTGTAAACTCAATATAATCCCGCTCAGGCGAGCAAGAAAACGATAAATACTTATTTACATTCTTATTCTGCATATTTTCTTTATCAAAAATGATCTGTGCAAATTGCCCAGGGATAAATGAAATCTTGCTTTCAGGAGAAAATCTAAAACTTGATACATTATCTGTTCTTTTAACGCTTCCTATAAATTTACACTTAAACTCCTGCATGTTTTCTCCTATGCTATTTTTTCTTGATCGGCGACAGATCAATCACCTTCTCAACATCTATCTCTATCAAATATTTAGGATGTTTAGGAAGATCCACTTCAAAATGTTTCCTTGATTTTACACTAGTCTGAACACTTTTTATTACCCTGCTTGAAATCCTTCTTATAATGCTGTTTTCCCACTTCTTTATTATATGATCTTCTATTTTTTCTCTTAAGACTATCTTTGCTTTTCCCTGTATAGTTACTCCTGAAAAACTATGTTCATCTATAGCATCAATGCTTACTGTAGAATTTCTAGCTAAATTCTTATAAGTATTCCCCTTGTACAAATCTATAATAAAAACTTTATCTTCTTCTATCCCAACTATTCCTTTGGCAGAACAATTTATTTTATTTCTAGAATCTAAAGTAGCGACCATAACAAACCCTTGTCTTTGCAATAAATTCATCTGATCTCTAGATAATTTATCTTTCATTGTTGATATCCATTTTCAGCTATAAATTCCTTTATCTTTAACTGAATTTCTTCTCTTACAACACGTGTAAAAGCTAACTTTTCTTCTGCAGAACCCTCAAAGGAAGAAGGATCAGAAAATCCCCATCTAATTTGCTTTTCATTTCCGGGGAAAATAGGGCACTTAGATGCATTTGCCTCATCACACACTTTTATTACATAATCATAGCTCTTACCACTGTTGATAAGCTCTGATACTGATTGCGTCTTTTTGCCCTCAATATTAATTCCTATTTCTCTAAGCACACTTACAGCAAAAGGATTTAAATTACCAGGCTCAATTCCAGCACTTTCAACATCAAACTTGTCCGGAGCTAATTTTCTTAATATTTCTTCTGCCATCTGACTTCTGGCAGAATTATGTATGCAAATAAAAAGAATACTTTTCTTCATCATTAATTTATCTTTATTGCATCAACTGAACAAACCCTTTCACAGCCTCGCAATTTATCACATTTTGTTTCATTAATAACTTTACATTTATTGATTTTACTATCAATATAAAGAATATTCATTGGACACATATCAACGCAAAGCCCACATCCTATACATTTGTCTTCATCTATTAGTACTATTTTATTCATAATATTGATATAGTCTAGTATAAACTTTAACTACCAGACAACATTGCTTCTATATCACTTTTTGCATCGCTAATTGGTTTTATGTCAAAATTCTCAACTAAAACCTTAACAACATTAGGTGACAAGAAAGCTGGCAAGGTTGGCCCTAAGCGTATTCCTTTGACTCCTAAAAAAAGAAGAGCTAAAAGAACAATGACTGCTTTTTGCTCATACCAAGCTATATCAAAAGCGATTGGTAATTTATTGATATCATCTAGTTCAAATACTTCTTTTAATTTTAAAGCTATAACAACCAACGAATAAGAATCATTACATTGCCCAGCATCTAAAACTCTTGGTATGCCTCCAATATCCCCAAGATTAAGCTTATTATAACGATATTTAGCACAACCTGCTGTTAGTATTACTGTATCTTTGGGCAATTGTTCTGCGACCTCTGTAAAATAATTTCTTTCTTTATGCCTACCATCGCATCCTGCCATAACAACAAACTTACTTATAGCCCCAGACTTTACAGCCTCAACTACCTTATCTACCAAAGAAAGCACTTGATTATGAGCAAATCCACCTACAATCTCGCCCTTTTCAATTTCTACTGGTGACTTACATGTTTTAGCTAAAATTATAATACTAGAAAAATCTTTAGGACTACCATCTTCAATATGTCTAACTCCTGGATAACCTGCCATACCAGTTGTGAAAAATCTATCTTTATAAGAATCCTGAACAGGTGTTATGCAATTCGTGGTCATTAAAATAGGTCCATTAAATGACTCAAATTCTTTATTTTGTTTCCACCAGGAATTACCATAATTACCAACGAAATGTTCATACTTCTTAAAGGCTGGATAATAATTGGCAGGCAACATTTCACTATGAGTGTAAACATCTACGCCTGTATTTTCTGTTTGTTTTAATAGCTCTTCCATGTCTTTTAAATCATGACCGGAAATCAAAATACCTGGCTTTGTTCCTACACCAATATTAACTTTTGTAATTTCAGGATTACCATAAGCTTTAGTATTAGCCTCATCTAGAAGAGCCATAGTTGCAACTGCAACCTCGCCTGCTTTTAAAACAAGTGCTACCATTTCATCAACAGACAAATCTTCTGTTGTAGAAGCCAAGGCTTTAAAAATAAATGCATATACTTCATCTTTCTCTAAACCTAAAACAGCTGCATGAGAAGCGTAAGCAGATAAGCCCTTTAGCCCATAAACAAGCAACTCGCGAAGCGATCTAACATCTTCATTTTCTGTAGATAAAACTCCTACTTCAGAAGCCTTGCTATAGAATTCGTCTACATTATCTGAATACCAAATAGCAGAGTCGTGAAGATCGTCCTGAGATAATTGCGATTTCTTTTGAACTTCTGCTCGGACAACTAAAGCCTGCCTAATTAGTTCAACAAATCTATTATCATCAAAATTAGCATTAGTAATTGTTGCAAAAAGAGCATCTGCAACAAATAACCCAGCCTTCTTGTCTACCCCTTCTACCTTAGAAGAATAAATAGAAATACCTTTTAAAACATAAACCAGCAAATCTTGTAAATTAGCTGTTTGTTCTTTTTTTCCACAAGCTCCACCTTTTGTACAACCAGTATTGCCTATTGCTTCTTGACATTGATAACAAAACATTTTGACCTCTCTTATTTTCTTTTTGTTTATAATACTTATCCTAAATCCAGACTAATGATACTACTCTAGTATCTTTTGTCAAGTATTTTTTTATAGAGATTATTTTCTATTGTTGCTTAAAATATTAATAAGAATTCCTACTAACAAGACAATAGTAGATATAGCACTGACCCAAGCAGGAAGAATTTGACTATGTGACATTATGTGGTGGGTTATATTTATATCAAAATACTGCCAAATAATATTTAATATGTAGCCTAAAAACAAGCTTGAGATAATTATAGAAGAAACAAAAATTGCAGCTGCTTTTACTCCAAGCTCTTTAGCTATAACTGTTAACGCAGCTGAATTTGTAGCAGGTCCACTTAAAAGAAAAACAAACGCTGCCCCTGGATTTAATCCTTTTAACATAAGCGCAGCAGCAATAGGAAGCGACCCTGATGAACAAACATACATTGGCATTCCAATTAAAAGCATTATAAACATAGACTTCCAAGTAGAACTTAAATAATTTGTTATAAAGGTATCTGGAATAAAATATGATATTACCCCAGCTACTAATATTCCTATTAATACCCACGGACCTACATCTTTAAGAAGATCAACAAATGCGTACTTAAATACTCCTTTTATTTTGCTTGCGATAGATTCGATATTATGTTGATGTTCCTGATGATGGCTACAACAAGCTTTAGGCTTGTTTAATATGGGAGCTGTCTCCGAAAGAGGGCTATCCTCCCCTTTAAAGAATATATTTGCGAGAACTCCAGCAAAAACACCTGCTACAAATGATGCTATTATTCTATAAATAGTAAAAATACCACCTAAGATACCATACGTTGCGAATATTGAATCTATTCCTGTCGTCGGGGTTGATATCAAAAAGGATAGTATGGCTCCCTTGCTCGCCCCATCCCTTTTAAGAGATAAAGCAGCAGGAATTACTCCACACGAACAAAGTGGCAAAGGTATACCAAATAAAGATGCCTTAATAACAGATGATAATTTATTTTTGCCTAAATGCTTTGCTATAGTTTCTGTTTTAAGAAATATATGAATAATTCCTGCGACCAGAAAACCAAAAAGCAAATAAACAGACATCTTGTTTAACAAAAAATACGATTCTCTTAAAATGTCTAATATAATATTCATTCTTATACCTTACGCCTTAAACCTTATTCCTCAGCTTGCATTGACTCTTCTATAATCTTTACATATTTATCTGGATCTTCGTTAAATGCTTTTAAACATCCAAAACAACAAAGACTATAAATTTTACCATTATACTCTGCCTTAGTTGCATATTCTTCTACAACTTCAGCTCCCATTACAGGACAAACTTTATTTCCGACGATAATAGACTCTTTGACTGCTACTTCACCTTCTACCGCCTCATCTAAAACAACTTCTTCTGCTTCTTCGACCATATGCATAGAATGATCCTGTTCCATAACTTCATCCATATGGTGTTCCATAGTTTCATCCATTTGATGCTCCATTGCGTCTTGCGCGAATACAAATGGAATTAAGAATAAAACTAAAACTACTGAAAAAATAATTGAATAACGTTTCATTTTTACTCCTCCTTTATTTTTGAAAAAATATTTATCTGACTTTTTCTGTATAAATAACATTAAACACATTAGCAACAATCAAAGATGTTATAAAAATATCTACTTGGGGCATAAATTTAAACATAATAAAACTAGTTAACCCAGCAATACTACCGAATAAAAATCCTTTCAACGTCCCAAATCCAGATGTTTTTGGTTCAATAAGCATAATAAACAAAAAGAACCAACTAATCATATTAATAGGATTTACTCCTGAGAAATAAAATGTACTCGAAAACACAAGAAGAAACCCCAAAGCATGCGACCATTTCTTTAAAGATAAAACAAGATAAATCCCAGCAATAATTATTATGTAGATATTAGATTCAATGTTCCATGTAAGCGGTTGTTTAAACAGCGCCGCTACAAAAAGTGCAAAGTTAGCAGGATTGAATATATGTTTGTTCTTTATCCTTAAGATGAATTTTGAAATTATAGCAATTGACGAGAAAACTAATAGCAAATACCAATCTGAACCATAATCCAAAACACCTGTAACAATAAAACCTGTAATAATAGCACTTTGTGCAGAGATTTTCTTCTTACGGAAAATCTTATTCAACAAGATATCCAACACAACGCATGTTAAAATGCCCCCAGCAATCCACAGAATAAATCTCACTCCGCCTTGAGGTATTTTTATTGCAAAAAGGATGCTAAGAAGCGAAATCACCAAGTTTTTCTTATTTTTAATAAGTTTTTTTAACTTATTCATAATTTTCAAGTCCTTTTTACTTACTACTCCACAACAAGTTTCGATTTCATGCTATGATGGCCTCGACCACAATAAACAGAACAAAGAATATCAAATTCTCCTGCTTTATCAGCAACGAACTCAATCTCCTTAACTTTTCCCTTCTCAACTTTTTCACTAATTCCATACTCCTTAATAAAAATTCCATGAGGAACATCACGAGAAGTGGCAAGAATCTTCACTACCTCACCTTTTTTAACAACTACTCTCTCGGGTGAATATCCGTACTGATAAGCTTCTAAGTGAATTTCTTGAACTTCACCTTTTGCCTTCTTTTGGTCTTCAGAAACTTCACCTGAATGAGATTCTTTTTTACCATGCATATCTTTTATCGCATGCGAATCCATTTCTCCCATCATATGTTTGCTGTGATCATGATCGAGATCTTCTCCATGTATTTTTTGCTGCTCCATTGACTCTTCAATAATCTTTACATATTTCTCAGGATCGTCTTTGAATGTACTGAGGCATCCTGCACAGCATAAATTGTAAATCTTACCCTTATATTCATATTTTACTGCAGGTCCCATTGCGCCAACCGTTTCTCCGCTTATAGGGCAAATTTTATTGCCCATTTCAACAGCTTCCGAAGCTTCTTCTTCCATATGCCCCGTCATTGATCCTTTATGCTCCTGTTCCATCATAGAACCTTTATGCTCCTGATGACCATGTTCTTCAGCAGCTAATGCATAAGTTGCAATAGATGAAATAATAAATGCTGTCATTAAAATTGTTTTTACTCTCATTTTGTCCTCCTATTCTTTATTAGACAGTTCTTCTGTTTGATTATTTTCCCTTGGAACAACATAAGATGCCTGAGCAATTCCGCCTTCCTTACAATACATTTTTACGTTTATAATTTCGTTAGCTTCGAGCTCAGTCGAAATACTTTTAGAGGCATCTTTGGTTTGGTTCTGTCGCATATAATATGAATCTTGCGATTCACCGTTTCCTTTAATGATTTCTATTCTCCTGATGTAATGCTTATTCCAATTATGTGAGACATGAACAAAATTAATAGTTAACATTTTCTCCGCTTGATAATAATCAACATTGATCTCCATTGGCGGATGAGCAAATGCTGTTGATGCAAAACAAAAAGCTAAAAACAACATAATAATTATTTTCATTTTACCCTTCTCTTTTATTCTATTCTTTACACAAAAAAGAAATTACCCATGACAACTTTGAATCTCACCGCAAACATCATCCTGGGGTGGTTCCTGCATGCTTGCATCGATTTTCTCTATGTATTTCTTTGGATCTTTCTTAAATATGTCGATACAACCTGCACAACAAAGATTATACACTTTGCTTTCATGCTTAATTTTAACTGCATTTCCTTCACCAATTTTCTTGCCCATAACCGGACAATTCTTATTTCCGACTTCAACATCTGATGAGTTTATCTTACTCTCTTGACTCTCTATCTTGCGAGATCCACAACCGCAACTACCTCCACAAGCATAAGCAAGCGAATGTCCACTCAACATTAAAAGAACAACCAATAAAACAATCAATAATTTATTTTGCATCAATGCCTCTTTTTTTTAGACTGATTCTTTAACTTTTAATAATTCTCTTTCCTTCAACCAGCAATATCCTACTGGAACGATAAAGAGTGTAACCAAAGCTACCATCATTCCCCCGACGGATGGTAGAGCCATAGGAATCATGACATCTGCTCCGCGTCCCGCCGAAGTCAATATAGGCAGCAAAGCCAATATTGTTGTCGCTGTAGTCATAAGACATGGCCTGAGCCTTCTTTGACCAGCAAACAGCGTTGCTTCTCTTATATCTGAAACCTTTTTGGGCTTGCGTTCCCGAAAACTTTGATCCAAATAAGTGGCCATGACAACTCCATTATCACTAGCAATCCCAAATAACGCTAAGAATCCAACCCAAACGGCAACGCTTAAATTATAGGTTTGCATATTAAATAAATCTCTAAAATAATGCCCAAAGAAAGGAAGATGCATAAACCACTCTTGAGCATATAGCCATATCAAAATAAAACCCCCACAAAAAGCCACAATGATACCGCTGAACACCAACAATGTTGTTGATATCAACTTAAATTGAAAATACAAAATTAGAAAAATAATAAACAAGCTTAGTGGAAGTACCAAAGCTAGCTTCTTTTCACTTCTAACCTGATTCTCATAACTTCCAGCAAACTTATAACTTGTCCCAGGAGGTAAAATTAATTCTCCTGATTCAATCTTACTTTCTAAGTAGTTTTGTGCAGCAATAACAACATCAACTTCTGCCACATTTGGTTTTTTGTCAAAAAGAACATAACCAATCAAAAACGTATCCTCACTTTTGACAACTTGTGGACCACGTGTAAATTTTAAAGTTGCGACTTGAGACAAAGGTATTTGCGCTCCGGTTTTTGTGGGTATCAAAACATCCTGGAGTTCTTCAATCGAATCTCTGAGCTCTCTTGGATACCTTACTCGCACAGGATATCTTTCACGCCCCTCGACCGTTGTTGTAAGAGTCATTCCTCCAATAGCAACTTCAACAACATTTTGAACATCACCAATATTTATACCATAACGAGCAATCTTTTCTCGGTCAATTTCAAATTCTATATAGGGTTTACCCACAATACGATCAGCAATAACAGCGCTTGGCTCAACACCAGGAACTTCTTTTAAGAATTGTTCTATTTGAAACCCAACAGCCTCAAGTTCTTCTAAATTTTGGCCATATACTTTAACTCCCATCGGAGCCCGCATACCTGACTGAAGCATGACAATACGTGCAGCAATTGGCTGCAACTTAGGAGCAGATGTTACCCCGGGAACTTCTCCTGCCTTAATAATTTCTTTCCATATATCATCTGGCGATTTAATGTGATCTCTCCAGATTCTTTCCCGTTTACCTGTCTTTGGGTCTTTTTCTCCGTACTCAGGTTTATAACTAATGGTTGTTTCAATCATCGAAATCGGTGCAGGATCTAAAGGTGAGTCCGCACGCCCAAGCTTGCCGACAACAGAATCAACTTCCGGTATTTGGCTTATGCGAATATTTTGCTTCTGTATAATATCTTGAGCCTCTCCTATTGAAGCATGAGGCATAGTTGTAGGCATGTAAAGAAAGGAGCCTTCATCTAATGGCGGCATAAACTCTTTTCCTAATCCAGGAAAAGAATGATTTAATGCGCTCATCGGCCAAATCTTCAAAACAGAAGATTCCTTAATACCAATCTTGTTCAAAGGCTTTATCAGCGGAGAAATTACAGAAGCAAAACCCAACCAGATTACTATTCCGAAGACAAAAATAGAAAGAGGTATACTTAAAAACAACTTTTTACGACTTAAGAAATACATTAGAAATTTAGGATAATACTCAATAAATTTGAAAAAGAAAAATATGAGTGATAGCAACGTAGTCCCAACAAAAAGAAAATTCAATATAAAACCTTTTCCAAAACCAAGAGGCATCCAATTCGATGTTAAAAATATCATGACAAGAAGGATAGCGATCCAATTAGAATATTTAAGGAAAAAAGATTTTAATGTACCTGGAATTTTATGTTCAAACAGAATATAGAGACCATATGAAAAGATTCCTGCCCCTAAAACTGTGCTGATTTTCCATGCCACAATCGTTGCAACCCCAATAACAATAAATTTTAACTTTCGCTTCATCCCCTCAAGAAACTTCTTGCGCTTTACAAAAAATATGTGCGACAAAGCAGGAACCACTAACAAAGCTAAGACAACAGAAGCTAGCAATGCAAAAGTCTTCGTGAATGCTAAAGGTTTAAAAAGTTTCCCCTCGGCCCCTGTCATTGTAAAAACTGCCAAGAATGAAACAATTGTAGTAGATATCGCAGTAAGAATCGCGCCCCCTACCTCATTAGCAGCTTTATGAACAACCTTTAGCGGATTTTCTTGCGCTTGGTTTTCATCCAAATGTTTCAGAATGTTCTCGCACATAATAATCCCCATATCCACAATCGTCCCTATAGCAATTGCGATACCAGCTAAAGACATAATGTTGGCATCCACCTTAAATATTTTCATCATAATAAACGCCATTAAAACAGCTAAAGGCAAAGTCATGGAGACAACTAAAGAACTTCTGAAATGCATCAAAAAAAGAAGAATAACAATAATAGTGATCAATATTTGTTGTGTTAAAGCTTCGCTCAGTGTGCCTAATGTTTCGTTAATGAGTCGAGTGCGGTCATAGAACGGAACAATTTTTACTTTTGAAACAGTGCCATCCTCAAGTATTTTTGTGGGCAACCCCGGCTCAAGCTGTTTAATCTTCTCCTTGACTCTTTTAATAATAGCCATAGGATTCCCACCGTAGCGGGAAACCACAACTCCGCCCACAACATCAGCGCCTTCTTTGTTAAGAACTCCTCGTCGTAATGCAGGCCCTAAGATTACTTGAGTTGCAATATTTTTAACATAGATCGGAACATTATCATTTACTTTGACAACAATGTTTTCAACATCTTCGAGACTTTTAATGAATCCAATACCACGCACAACATATTCAACACGATTTGATTCTATTGTTTTTGCCCCGACATCAATATTCGCATTTTTAACAGCCATTATAATGTCTTTCAGGCCTACTTTATAAGCACGCATAGCATCTGGATCTACATCAATTTGATACTCTTTTACAAATCCACCTACAGAAGCAACCTCGCTAACTCCCTCAGTTGATTGCAAACCATATTTAACATACCAATCCTGGATAGAACGCAATTCGTCCAATCCAAAACCTTCACCTTCCAATGTATACCAAAATATCTGTCCTAAAGCAGTTGCGTCAGGACCAATAACGGGTATAAGGCCATCAGGTATATCTTTCTGCGCACTATTTAACCGCTCTAATACACGAGACCTAGACCAATAAAAATCAACATCATCCTTAAAGATAATATAAATCGTGGAGAAGCCAAACGCTGAATAGCTGCGAATACTTTTAACACCAGGGATTCCTTGCAATGCAACAGCCAAAGGATAGGTAATCTGATCCTCCACATCTTGTGGAGAACGCCCCATCCAGTCTGTAAAAACAATTTGCTGATTCTCTCCGATATCAGGAAAAGCATCAACAGGGACAGGGCTACGTGGAATCGCACTCTCCTTAATATCAAATGGCATAACAGATATTCCCCAAAGCAAAATTCCAACAACAAACAGAGTTGTCACCAACTTATTTTCAAGAAAGAATTTTATAAATTTATTAATCATGCTTTATTCTCCTAATTATGTACCTCGTATACTTAACAATATTTATATGTTCCAAGTTAATTACATCTCATGCCCTGCATGGCCAGTCATTGGCTTTGATTCTTTAATTTTTCTTCCATATTCTTCTTTGACTTCTCCGCATTCAAGCATTTCTGCTCCATAATATGGATTCCTAATCTGCTCAGTATCAGCAAGCCAATATGCCCCCTTGCCAAAAGCCATTGGACAAAAACTCAAATACAACTTTAAGTCTTCTTTATACTCGTATTTATCTAATACGCTTCTGAGTATTTCAGAAACCTCAGAGAGTTGATTCCTTAAGGAGTCCAAGTCATGTTTAATTGTCTCTAATTTCTGGGCTAGCAAATTGATTTCCAAAGCAATACCTGTTTCTTTGCCTTTTAAAAAATTCACCTCTACTATTTTTGTTATTTGATCTCTAAATTTCTCAAGATTTTGACCAGCTTTATGCACATTATCCTCTGCAAGTGCTTTAGAAACTTCCAAATAATAAGGTAAAGCCGGAGTTAACAATGCTGCACTTTCAATGGTTGTGCTATAGTTTTTAGACATTACATTTTCACCTTCGCTATAATACCCTGCAGGATTCATCATGCTAGGTTTAGCCAGTATTTGAAGGGCACTATCTATCTTAAAATTCCCATTCGTAACAACCTTTTCGCCCGCTTTTAATCCCGAGAGTACAACATAGTTCTTGCCAGCGCGTGGGCCAAGCACAACTTCCCTGCCTTCATAGCGTTTAGTACTGCTTTTATTAGTTTCATTCTCGACATAAACAACTGCTCTTTTCCCTGTGATCAAAGGAGCTGTTTTAGGAATAGTAAGAACCTGCTTCTTATCTGTAGGTTTTTCAGCGAAACCAAATTCACTTGTTTTTATTAAATCCATTCCACAAATATCACATGGTTCTTGGCTTACCTTAATAATATCTGGATGCATTGGGCAAATCCATTTACCCGCTAAATCCTCTTCAAATACCTTTCCTCCATCACCCAAAACAGCATTAATTATGGCTCTAACAAACATTCCAGGTTTAAGCTTCTCTCCCTTATTATTGACATTAACGCGCAGTTTAATTGTTCTTGTTTTTTCATCTACAAATGGATCGACAAAGGCAATTTTTCCTAGGAATATTTCTCCAGGATAACTTTCTGTTTCAATTTTTACATCTTGTCCATAATGCAACCACTGAATGTCACTTTCATATGCTTCTAAAAATAACCAAACCTTGCTTAAATCAGCTATTGTGTAAATTTTGTCTCCTGTTTTTACATACATTCCCTCAAAACCATTCTTATGAATAACTGTTCCCTTAACAGGAGAATATATAGTCATATGCTCATCAGGTGTTCCGCGTTTAACGATTCCTTCAACCTGCTCTCCTTTGATTCCATATAACCTTAACTTTTCTTTAGCACTTTCTAACGTTGTTTTTGCTGTGTCCCGTATGACGCTTAAACTACTATCCTTTGTCTCTTTCAGATTTTTTATCGCTTGCAAATATTCTTCCTGTGTAGCTAATAATTCCGGGCTATAAAGCTTAATAAGATGATCACCTTCTCTTACTTTTGTTCCCGTAAAATCCACAAAGAGTCTATCTATACGACCAGACACCCATGCACTAATATAAGAAAGACTTGTCTCATCATAATCAACCTTACCAACTAACCTAACTTCGTTAGAAACTTCCCTGTATTTAACTTCTGCTGTCTCTACTTCAGCTAACTTTTGACCAACTTCGTTAAGTGTCAAAGAAACTTCAGAACCCTCTTCATCATCCCCTACGCCTTCATAAACAGGAATAAGATCCATAGCGCATATAGGGCATTGACCTTCCTTGGGAAGCTTTATTTGAGGATGCATAGAACATGTCCAATACTTTAATTTCTTTTCTTGTGAACTTCCCGACATATTATGTCCAGTATGAGGATCGCCTCCTTTTGAAGAACGTCCGGAAAATACATTGGCGATGAGAAGACCAGCTACAACGCCAACTACAATGAGCTTCCAATGTCTTTTGCCCTCATTTAAAAGCTCATCTTTTAAGTTTTTAAAGAATTTATTAAGCATGACTTTTCTCCTTTTTATTTAAAAAAATATTCTTTGCTATTACTCCCTGTCTTTCTGAATCTCTCCCAACAAACTTTGCAATTCAGATAGACGCTGATAGAAATTTGCATTATGTCGATAATAAGATAATTGAAAACTAAGAAGAACTCTCTGAGCATCTATGAGAGAAAGAAACTCCACGTTCCCACCTTCATATCCAGATTGAGTCGCATTTAATGTCTGCGTTGCCTTAGGCAATAATGCATCTTTATATAACTCTGACTGTCTTAGCGCGTCACGTAACTTATAATGAACCATCGCTAATTTTGAGGACAATTCGTTCTCTTTATTCTCTAATAAATTTTCTGATGCCTTTAAAGATGCCTTTGCCTCCTGTACTCCTGCATTCAAACGATTAACCCATATCGGCACATTCACCGAGAACATAACCATTTGCGCATCCTTGCCACTGTCGGCTAATGATGGATTAAGAGCGTCACCTGTGTCAATTTGAGTAAATCCTACAGTCAAATCAGGAAAATATTCTCTTTTGGCAAGTTTCAGACTATCCTTAATCTTTTCAACTTGGCTGAAAAGTGCCAACAGCTCAGGATTATTTTCCTTTAGAATGTCATATAGATTTTCTATTTCATTATATTTGTCTTGCATCACAGAAACTTCAAGAGATTCGTTAGGCCACGGCAAAGAATTATTTTTAGGTAAGTTTAATAGTGCATTTAGTCGAGTTGCTAATGGCGCTCGCAAATCTTGCAAGCTATATAGATCGCTCTCAAGTTTACCAAGCTCTACTTGTACTTTTAATAAATCTTGATTTTTTACCAAAGCTGATTTATATCTTGCTTGCGCAACACTTTCAAAATTCTTCAAAAGTTTTATGTTTTCCTCCATTAAAAGTATTGCCTTATTGAGATATGCATATTCATAATAAACATCGGAGATCAAATAAATAAGATCAAGCTGTTTCTTTTCAAAATTATGATACGCTTCCTCAGAAGCTTTAAAAGCTTTGTTCTTACGAATCCAGAGCTTATCAGGAAGCGGCAATTTCTGTTTTATAGAGAAGGCTCTTTCTTGTGGGCCTACTCGAGTCTCCACTGACTCGACATAATTTGTAAAAGTAAACTGAGGATCAGGAAGAGAAAATTCTTTCGAAATTTTCTTAAACGAAGATTTCCATTTATAGAATGCCACCCTAAGGCCAGGGTTATTCTTTAGCCCTACCTTAATATAATCATCTAAATTTGCGTCCTCATCTATTGTTGTAACTACACTCTTTTCATTTTCTCGCACAATACTCTCTTCTTTTATTAATTGTTTTCTTCTTTCCGAAATATTAACATCAGCATAGCTAAAATTTATTTGTGCGCACATCAATATTAAAACGACTAGACTAACTTTTAATTTATTTGATAACATGTGTTTCCTCCTTTTAAAATAAATTGCGTTGCCATCATAACTCATTGGGAATACATGCCGTTAACAAGCCTACTTCTTCTATATATTCCATTCCGATATTAAAATTAGACAGATCTTCCATTAAAATATAAAAATATTTCTTATTCATATTAAATACCTCCACGGTATTTGCTTAGTAAACTAATAGCTTCATCAATTTTATTTTGCCTATCTGACTCCGACTTACCTTTTAAAGCATCCTTTACGCAAGTCTCTAAGTGTTTTTTAAAAACCTTCTCTTGAACACTTACAATAGCTCTTGTAACTGACCTAAACTGAGTTAATATATCTACGCAATATCTTCCCTCTTCAATCATTTTTTGAATACCTCTGACTTGTCCTTCAATTCTTTTTAAGGCAATTATTTGATTCTTATGACATGGATGTTTTTTCATAACATTTTCTCCTTTCACCCATAATATACCATACCCCCCCAGGGTATGTCAAATATAAAAAAATAATGAATTTAATTTGTCAAAAAACTTTTTAAGTTAAATAATGGTATGCCCAAAACAATCTTTTTATTTCTCACTTTTTCCTCTTAGCTCATCTATATAATACTGATGGCATTTCTTGCAAACGCCTTTTTCTTTTTCCCACTCAGGATGCTGCGTTCTTATATAATCCACTATATGCCCTTCAGTATGTTTTATATAAGCTAATGAATCGCCATTAACCTCTTCTTTGCAAATACTACAAACATATATCATAGCTGACTCCTATATAATTTCTAATTCCTTGTCATTCCTGCGAAGGCAGGAATCTCTTCTTTTAGCTAAAAGATTCCGGTATTTTTGCTTTGCAAAAAACCGGAATGACAGTATTTATATAATCTCTCCTGATATAGAAATTGTATAATCTTTAACTGTTATATTCTTACCCGACTGTTTTAAAGCATTTTCAACTAAAGCCAATGTTCCATAACAACAAGGCACTTCCATCCTAACAGAAGTAATAGATTTAATATTATTATTTGAAATTATAAAAGTTAGTTTTTCTAAGTAGGCATCCATCGTAGTATCCAGTTTTGGACAAAACATTATAAGTATTTTACCTTTTAAAAACCTCTGATGGAAATTGGCAAAAGAAAATGCAACACAATCAGCAGCTATCAACAAATCAGCATCTTTAAAATATGGCGCAGCTGGATTTAAAAGTTGCAATTGTATTGGCCATTGACCTAGTTCAGATTTAAGAGATGCAGCTAGGACATCTTGCGTCTTAGGCGGCTCGGGTTCTTTTTTTCTTAAATCTTTCATCATAATCCCTGGACAACCACAAACAAGAGGCTCATTTTTCTTAGTCTCAGGCTCCTCTATGTCATTTTCTTTCATATATTCTAAAGCTTGCGCTAAGTATTCATCTTGATTATGATCTCTTAAATGCTTTAAATGTGCCCTTAAAGTCGCATCACCTGCTTTAACTATGTTTTCCATAACCTTTTTCTCTTGATATTCTTCTGCCTCTCTTGTCTCTACTTCAATAGCTCCTTCAGGACAATTCCCTATACAAGCGCCCAAACCATCACACAAAAGTTCTCCAACCAATTTTGCTTTGCCATCAATAATTTGCAATGCCCCTTCTGGGCAATCAGGAACGCATAATCCACATCCAGTACATTTATCTTCATCGATTTTAATAATTTGTCTCTTCATTTTTATCCTTTTGTAAAATGATCCCAGTGATTTCAAAAATGATTACAACGATTAAAGTATCTCTAACTTTTAAACTTTTCTAATCACTGTAATCTGCTTTTTAATCTCTGCAATCTTTTTCATTATTTATCAGGTAAATGATACCACTTCTGTGTCATTTATCAAGAATAAAAAGGAACAAAAAGGCATCTGGTTCTTTTTTAAAAATGTTGTATAATATTTTTATGCATACTATTCAAATATCCACAAACAAAAGAGAACAGGTTGTTGACCTTACTCCATTAATTCAAAAATATATAACAAATTCTGGATTTGACTCAGGCATAATCACTATCTATTCTCCTCATACAACAGGAGCTATTACAGTTAATGAAAATGCTGACGATGATGTGAAAAAAGATATCCATTCATTTCTAAAATCAACCATCCCTCAAGATTATGGGTTCTCTCACATGGAAGGAAATTCTGACTCGCACATAAAAGGGACTCTTACTGGTTTCTCACAGACCTTTATTGTAGAAAAAGGTCATCTTAGGCTCGGAACATGGCAAGGGATATTCTTTATGGAGTTTGATGGTCCAAGAACCCGCGAAGTATGGCTTAAATTCATATCTGGCTAGACTATGATCTATTGCTCAATCCTGAAAGATGTTTAATACGTTTTAGCATATTAGGATGAGTACTCAACATCTCAAGCATTTTATCTCCCATACTTAAATTTATTTCTTTACTCTTAAGCAAAGCTAACTCATCGGGATCAATAGTGCCACTTCTGTCTATATCAATCTGACTTAACTCACGAATTTCATTCATTGCACGTGATGGATCGTTGACAAAGAATGCCTTTAAACCCTCTGTTTCTTTCAGAGATTCTTTATCCATTTTTGCCGAGCCATAAACTAATTTATAAAGTGCAGTTGCCATTGCCTCTGGCCTATTGCCTAAAGCAACTGAGCCTCTGTCTGCAAAATATTCTCTTATTCTTGATGCATATAAAACAAGCAGATTAGTTATAAAATAAAAAACAAATGCAGCTAAGCCTATTAATGCAGTATTTGCTCCCCCTTGACTTCGTCTTCTTCCGCCAAAGAAAACAAAATGCCAAGCTATACGATACATTATCATAGGAATAACTGATAAAAGCGTAATAGTTAAAACATCTCTGTTTTTGATATGACTTATTTCGTGTCCTATTACAGCCTTTAGTTCTTCTTCGTTTAAAAGGCTTACTATTCCCTCAGTGACACATACGCGACCATCTTTTATTCCTCGTCCAAATGCAAATGCATTTGGTATCGATATTTTAGATATACACACCCTTGGCATTGGAATCTGAGCTCTCATTGCTTGATTTTCAACCAATCCATATATATGAGGGTTATCTTCTCTTTTAATATATTTAACACGCATAGTCCACTCAACTATCTTTGGACCTATCATGTACTGAATAAACATCAATCCAAACGAAAAAATTAGATAAAAATTAAAACTCCCCACTCCCATAGCAGTACCAATCATTACCGACGCTGCATAAAGGATTGCAAACATTACTCCTAATAACATATACATTCTCATTTGTAAAAACAGCATACTCTACTTACCTCCTATAATATTTACATAAATACTATTAATCGTTCTTTTTTAATTGCACCTTAAAAAAACTATAAATTTCTAAAACTCCAAAGGCTAAGTAGCCCAGAAGAAGAATCCAAATTC
The DNA here is from genome assembly GCA_030765585.1 of Candidatus Zapsychrus exili. Classification (GTDB taxonomy): domain Bacteria; phylum Omnitrophota; class Gorgyraeia; order Zapsychrales; family Zapsychraceae; genus Zapsychrus; species Zapsychrus exili. The sequence continues at coordinate 41,529 of JAVCCJ010000070.1, forward strand.
CATATTGAATATTTACTTTCATAACTAATTTATCTAAGTCTGTTGTAAGTATAACAAAAGATGCGGCTGAAAATATAACAACGCCAAACGCTCCAAGTGCAACATGAACCCACTTATTCTTTTGGAAATACGTACTTAAACCTAACATAGCCAAGGAAAATCCAGGAACTAGCCAAATCAAAAAACTCATTGCTCCAGCGTTTTTTACTCCAGGGGCAAAAATTCTAATAACGCTTATCATAAAACGAGATTCATCGCTATTAGCTAAAATAGGGACATCAAATCCACTAATAGAATCTATCAATGCTTGTTTCTTACCTGTTAACAATTTCGTTATACCTCCAACAGCTGCTGACTCAACATTTATCCAAGGCAAAAAGAATGCAATAAAAATAATTATAACTATAGCAATCATTAAAGCTTTCTTAATTGAAATCATTTCACTCCTCCTATATTTTTATGTTTTAATCTATGTATTTGTAAGATATTGTATCAGAAAATGAAATAGGACGAAACAAAAAAGGGATAGACCGAATACGGTCTATCCCTTTAATAACCTATATTTTATTGTTTCTTGCCAACCAAATGATAAGCAACTAAACCTACAGCTGGAAGAAGTACGATTATTGCAATCCAAAGTGCTTTTTTACCAGTAGTCTTGTTGCTTTTTAAACAATCAAGAACAGCTAGAACATCTAAAACTAAAATAATTAAACCAATTAACTTGCCCATTATTACCTCCTGTTTAATTAATAAACTATTTCAAAGATTATACCGTCAAATAGCATCTCTTAGCAACTCTTTTATTTTGTCTAACAATTCTGTTGGATCGAATGGTTTAGTCATATAACATTCAGCACCTATCACTTTTCCTACAATCCTGTCAGACTCTTGCGCTTTAGCTGTAAGCATAAGTACAGGAGTTGAGTTATCATCATTCTCTCGTTTTATTTTACGACAAACTTCATAACCGTTAAACGTAGGAATATTTATGTCCAAAACAATCAAATCAGGCGACTCTTTTAAATAAGTATCGTATGCACTCTCTCCGGTAGTTGCTGTAATAATATTGTATCCATTTGCCTCTAACCTAGTTCTAAGAAGCTCTAACATCTGAACTTCATCCTCCACTACTAATATAGTCTTTTTATTATCTTTCATTTTTCTATTATAAGCTCAAAATCCTCTTGTCCATCATTTAAAATAACTTTATCATAATCAATACTAACAACAGTACTTGAGCCTATTACGTCCCCCTTTCCAAGAATTTCTTCATTAATTAATGCACAAGGCCTTTCTTTATTAAAAAATATCCCTTTTAATTCCAAACTTCTCATAGGCTTTTTATTAATTAAGGCTCTATTGATTCCAGCATCTTTTTCTATATCTTGAACTCTATTTTTATGAAATACCTCTTTCGAAAAAGGACATGCACTCCAACTCTCGTATGCACTCTTATTACTATCTATATCTATTCTAAATTTAGAAAGCTGATTAACTATATTACTATTCTCAACCAATAATTGATTAGACTCTTTGATATCTTTTAATTTCTTAAAATCAACAAAACTTGGAAACCAAACCAAAACAGAAACAGCCATTAAAATTGGTAAAACTATTTTAAATTTTTGTTCTTTTTTCATACTACTCTGCCTCTAAATAAATCTCTAATGTTAATCTAGATATAACCAATGGCAATATATCCTCATCCCTTATAATCGAGAAACTTTTTACTCTCACTATACTTTGATCTAAATCTTTTAGAGAACCTAGAAATAATCCGAAATCTTGATAAGTAGATTCTATCTTCAAATCAAGTGGCATACAAAAACATAAAGGAGATTCGATTTTTATCTTCTCTTTTGGCCTTATAGATATAAAATTTATATTATTTTTCTGACCAGATTTTATTATTTCATCTATACCTAACGATATCTCGCTAGACGACAATAACCTACCTTTTGATTTTAAATAAGTCTTTGATTTTATTATATTTTCCGCAAGACTAAGCTCTCCCCTAATCTTTTCTTTTTTAATATTTAAATCATGTATATTCTTTACAGCTGGCAAATGCATAAAAATAATTACTAAAAATACCACCGCAAGTAAAACAAATATCTTAACAGTGAATATATCTTTTAAATTTAATCTTATATTATTCATATATTTAGTACTCTTAAAAATTAATCAACAAAACAATTAATTTCAAAATTAAGAATAGATGTAAATTCATCTTCTATTTTATTGGTTGAAACTAATCTGACATTCTTAAACATACCCTCTTCTAGCCCTAACATAAAATCAGAAAGAGTTGTCTCTCCATCTCTTGCCTCTTGATTAATTGATCCTTTTATAGTTATTTTCTCTTTACCCATAGCAAACTTATCAAGAAACATATTATTAGGCGTAACATTGCTTACATCTTTTAAAATTTCTCCCCAATCATGCTGATCATTCTTTACTCTTAAGACCAACTGATCTTGATACAGCTGTTTTAAACCCGAAGTTAATCCTTTATACTTTTGTTTTATTTGATCATATTGATTTTTATACAAGACCTTTTTACCACTTAAAACAAACAAAGCCCCTGATAATAAAAATACCAATACCGCAACCACTGAATTAAAAATTATATTCTTAACAGACCTGCCAACTTTACCTTTCATTTCTTTAGGCAATAAATTTATGCCTTTCATACTACTTAAAGCCGCTCCAATAGATAATACTAGCCTTTGAGCATCTTCTTCGCTTTTAACCACTCCATCATACAAAAGATCAATATCTTCCAACGGATTACCTATACTCACCTCGATATCTAATTCTTTATTAATAAATTCTGGCAAACCACGAAGATTCGCGCCTCCACCAAAAAGTATTATCCTATCGATTTTCTTCCCTCTCATCTCTTCTCTATAAAAGTCAAAAGAACGCTCAACTTCATTTATTAAATGTTCCACCTTAGGGCGTATTAAAGACAGAATTTGATTCGTAGTTATTTTCTCATCTACTAACCTATTTTCTTCTATCTTTGGCATTCCTACTTCTCTTTTAATCTTCTCTGCTTCATCTATTGTAAGCTCAATTCTGCCTTTATCCGTTATGAGCGCCTGAGTTAAGCTTTTTGTAATGTCTTTACCTGAGAACGGAATCTTTCTTGAAAATTCCAATCGAGAATTCTTATAAATGTTTAATTCTGTTATATCTGTTCCCATTTCCATAGTCACCAAAGTTTCTTCTGTCTTACGCTTTGACTTCTCTATTATGTTCTCAAGCACAAGCGATAAAGGCAAAAGCGCAGAAACTTTTATTCCTAATGGATCTAAATCATCTTCACTCTTAAACTTTTTACTAATTGATCCTGAAAAAGGCTTGGGCTTAGACTTTATAAAAAACGATAACATCCTATCAATTGTCTCTTTAGGAGATATCGCCACATTAATACCTAATTTAGCAGCGCCCTGCATTTTAACTTCTTCAATAACATTAAAATCTAAAACAGCTTGATTTAAAGAAAAAGGAATGGAGCGTTTTATATCTAAACTAACAGCATTCTCTAGCTCTTCTTTAGGCATATAAGGAGTTACTACTTTTCTTACAAAAGTTTTAGGACAGCTTACAACACACACTATTTTTGCTTTTGTTGAATTAAATTTAAAAAAAGCCTCGGTGAGCACTTTTAAAGTAGCTTGATCGCGATCTGCATTATTTCTTATATCTATATCAACTGTTTCTGTCTTTATTAGCGTTAGCTTTCCTTTGTACTTAGCAACTTGCGAAATGTTTACAGAGCTTGTACCTATATCAATACCAATAGTTGACTTTCCGCGAGAAAGCCTCTCTTGTAATTTATTCGCAAATTTAACTTTATGCTTCATTAAATTTCTCTCCAAGTATTTGCAACAGAACCTGCAGCATTTGCTCCTCCACCAGGATTAGTTATATATGGTGGTGGACTAGTCAAAATGCTTGGATCAAATACAATTGTTAAATTATCTCCATTATTAAAATTTATATGCCCACCTGCAACAATAGACCCTGTTATAGTGCTATCTTCACTGTTATTTATAGTTACGCTTCCAGTAGCATAAATAAGCCCCGTTATTTGAACACTTTTCACTTTATTACCTATAATGCTCCCATCAGTAACAATTGCTGGATTGGGAGAAGTAGCAGTTATAATAGCATTTGAGTCTTTATCAAAAATTATATTACCCATCGCAACTATTGTTCCATCTAACGTTACGTTGTCTTCAAATGTAGCTTTTCCATCCACATAATAAATACCATTATATGTTTGACCTGATTGAAATGTAAAATTTCCATTAATAACATAATCTGCAGCTGCTTCATAAGCCGCAAAATCAACTTCAGGCAAACTTAAGCCAGAGCCTTCTGTTATAGTTCCATCTGAAGTCATATCTCCCTGAGTAAAACTTCCTCCAGTAGCTATGTCTCCTGTTATCGTCCCATTAGAATTCTGAAACTTTATATTAGATTCAGAAAAACTAACGTATTCAAATGCTTCTGGAACTCCAACATTAGATAGTGTTATTCTTTGTATTATAATTCTTTCTGCAGAACTAACTTCGCCCCTTGATGTAATTAAAATATCATCTACTGCTGTTTCAACCCACATTGTATAAGTCCCTTCTCCTAATTGTTCTTCTTGTGGATCTGTCAATCCAGCGCCTGAAGCTACTGGATAGCTAGATGTCCGCCACGAACCATCTGTTGAACCATCAGGCGCTGTGTTTAACAAATACCAAACTGCCTTATTTAAACCTGCCTCCGCCAAATAAAAAGCTTTTTTATTGTTTATCTGACCCCCAACATTTTTAGTATCATAAGAAATTAAAGAAATATACGCTAAAGCTATACCCGCTAAAGCTATCATAAATATTAAAGCTAAAAGAAGAATACTGCCCTTTTTTTGTCGTATAGCGCACATAGTAAGTTATAAATTCCTTGGTCTTACTTTAGTTGACATCCCTACGATCTGATCTCCTTCTTGAGCTTCTAAATCTATCGTTATAACATTATTACTTTGACTAAATACTACAGAAGTTGGCTGTAAAATATTTGTAGCTAATGTAGCTCCTAATCCATAGGTAATATCGTCAGACACCCAATACAAAAAATAAAATTCTTGCGTGTATGGTGGGTTTGGTTCTGCATCTGCTGAATTATAAAGATACACCCTATAAGATTGGTCTCCGTTACCTAAATCAGCTGTAAAAGTTATACTGCTTTCTGTCAAAGCATCAATACTTTTAGCCTGCCTTAAATTCTTACTTATCAATTCAAGAGACTGAGCAAGCTTTGTACGCATGCTGCTTCTTGAAAATCCAGAATTCCACAATCTTAATCCAGTAATATAAGAACTAGAAATTACTCCCAAAATAATACTTAAAGCTAAAATAACTACTAAAAGCTCTACCATGGTAAAAGCATTATTTCTTTTAATAATCATAATCTGCAAATAGTGTTACAAGATTAATATTTAATTCGTCTGATTTATCGGACCAGTAAACAGTAGTGCTTACCTGTTTAGGATCACCTGAAACAACTACTTCTCTATCAAAGTCAGAAAAGTCGCCTCCAATGCTTACTCTATTAAAAGCAAAAGAGTCTATGTTGGCATATGAGAAGGCATCCTTTATCTCTTCTAACTTTTCTTGTGCTAAATAAAATGCGATTGTTTTTTTATCCACATCAATATCAGCACGCAAAGAAATACCAAGCATACTAATAAGCGAAACAATGCCAATAGCCAAAACAATAATGGCCAACATAACCTCTAATAGGGTAAAGGCTCTTGTATTCATATTTTACCTAACAAGCTAAATTAGAATCCTGTTCCATTACTTACGTAAACATCGTCATCATCGACGCCTGTCAACGTACCTGTTGTACCAATACCTGTAATATCAGCAACTCCATCAACGCCAACTGAGAAAATTATATAATATTTACCATTAGTTGATTTTATATAATTATATTCAGTTGCTGCTGCCAAGAATGGATCATAAAGTACATCTGATACAATTAAAGGTGATGCACTATTTAATGTAGTTGCACATATTGTTGTTGAAGAGTCTGGGTAAGAACTAGGCTTCTGGTTAATATAATAAGACTCTATAGCAGTCTGTATAGTTTTTGCTTCTGCTTCTGCTTTAACCCTATTTGCCTCATCCTGCATACCTTTGATTCTTGGCACAGCTATTCCAACAAGAATTGAAATAACTGCAATAACAACCAAAAGCTCGATAATTGTAAAACCTCTCTTTTTCATTTTTTCTCCTTTCATAATTTAAAAATGTTTTTATCTACTTATTGTTTTTACCATGTCAAATAATGGTAGTATCATTGCTGCCATAATCACTCCAACAACGGCTCCCATAATAACTATAAATACCGGCTCTATAAGAACAGTTAATTTTCTGATAGCGTACCGAAGGCTCATATCATAAAAATCAGCTATCTTATTTAGCATATGTGAAAGCTTACCTGTTTCTTCTCCTGCTGTTATCATCTGTATTACATCAGCAGGAAACTCTCCGCTTGCACGAAGAGGCTGATCTAGTCTTTCTCCGCGTTCAACGCTCTTTTTTGCATTATAAATTGCTTTTGCAAAAACTTCATTTCCAACAACATCTTTTACAATATCTAAAGATTTAAGCATAGATACTCCACTTGCAATTAAAGTGGATAGCGTTCTTGCAAATCTTGATATCAAAGACTTTCTTATTATCGTACCAATAATAGGAATTCTTAATTTAATTCTATCTAATAAAACTCCACCATTTTGTGTACTTATATAAACTTTTAAGCCTAAAAAAGATAGGTATCCTCCTAATATAAATAAATACCAAAACTGCTTAATAGACATTCCAAAGCTATAAACAATTTGTGTTACTACAGGTAAAGGCACACCTGCTTTATTAAAAATATCAATAAACTTTGGTAAAACAAAAGTAACTATTATAAAAACAACAAGGAGGCCAACAATCATTAAAACCGCAGGATACATAAGAGCTCCTTTTATCTTTTGCTTCAACTCTTCCTGCTCTTCTATATAATTCGCAAGACTTACTAAAACTTTATCTAAATTTCCTCCAATTTCTCCTGCACGAACCAAGTTTATGTAAAGATCAGAAAAAACTCCCTTATGCATTAAAAGTGCTTCTGAAAAAGAAGAGCCCGATGCTATTGCATGCGCAAGCTTATTTACAATATCTGCAAAATGTTTATTCTCTATTTGTTTTGTTATAATGTTAAGACTATTTAAAAGAGTAATTCCAGCGTTAACCATACTAGCAAGCTGCATATTAAAAATAATCATGTCTTCTGCTGTTACTCTTTTAAATCTAGAAAAGAATCCAGCCTCTACAACCACTGTCTCTTTTAGTTCCGACTTAAAAATTTCAACAGGCATATATCCCATCTTACGTAGCTGATTTACAAGTTCTTCTTCTGATGCAGCACCAAGACTAGCCTGTACTAATTTTCCATTCTCATCTCTTGCCTTATAATTATAATTTGGCACAACTTACCACCCTTATTCATCTTGCGTAACGCGCAAAACTTCTTCTTTTCTAGTTACACCTTTTTCCACTTTATCCATTCCATCGTCTCTTAGTGATTTCATTCCAGAAGATACTGAAGCTTTGTATATAGACTCCATCGAAGCGCGATCCATCATAAGCTGTTTTATTTCCTCATTAGGAACCATAAGTTCATATATCCCTATCCTACCCTTATATCCTGTTTCTAAACAACTCTTACAGCCTTCTCCTTTACATTCACAACAAATGGTTCTAATAAGACGTTGTGCAATAACACCTATAATAGAAGACGATAAAAGAAATGGCTCAACCCCTATATCAAGTAGTCGCGTTACAGCACCAGCTGAATTGTTTGTATGCAAAGTAGCAAAAACTAAATGACCTGTTAGAGCAGCTTGAATAGCAATCTCAGCTGTTTCTAAATCTCTAATTTCACCAACCATAATCACATCCGGATCTTGCCTTAATATAGAACGCAGACCGTTTGCAAAAGTTAAATCAGCATGATGATCTACTTGAATTTGCCTAATACCTGCAAGTCTATATTCAACAGGATCTTCAATTGTTACAATCCCTTTGTCTGAAGTATTTATAGTATTTAAGGATGCATATAAAGTTGTGGTCTTTCCAGACCCAGTAGGCCCTGTTACCAATATTATTCCATTTGGTTTATGGAGAAGGTCTCTATACGAATTCAAAATTTCTTCCCCAAAACCAATTTGATCTAAACCTAAAACTATGTTGCTGGTGTCCAATAGCCTTAGCACAACATTTTCTCCATTTACTGTAGGCACTGTTGAAACACGAACATCAATTTGTCTGTTTTCCATTTTCATATGAAAACGTCCATCTTGGGGCTTACGCCTCTCTGATATATTCATATCAGCTAAAATTTTTAGACGAGATATTATTGCCGCCTGAAAATGCTTAGGAGGAGATTCTCTTTTGTGTAATATACCGTCTATACGAAATCTTACCTTAAGACTATCCTCTTCCGGTTCAACATGAATATCAGACACTCCCTCTCTTATCGCCTGAGTTATCATTGTGTTAACTAGCTTGACCACCGGAGGCTCTTCTCCTATATCTTTAAGCTTAGCTAGATCAATAACATCACCATCAGCAATTTCTAATTTTTCCTTATCTATAGAATTTATTATTTCAGCCATACTACCTTGGACAGTATAGTGATCATCCAATGCCTTTTTAATTTCTTGCTCAGTTGCTATTGCAGGCTCTATCATCAACCCTGTCTTCATTACAACTTCGTCTAAAGCGTAAATATTAAAAACATCTACCATGGCACACGTCAAAGACTTGCCTATTTTTAATATTGGTATAAGCTGATGTTTTCTTGCAAGCTCTTCCGGAATGAGTTCAATGACTTTAGAGTCTATTAAATAATTTTCTAACTCTATGTGGGGAACATCCATCTGCTCAGAAATAAAATTTACTAAATCTTCCTCTGCTATAAAACCAAGTTTCAATATAATTTTACGTACAGGATCGCCGGTCTTCTTTTCTTCTTCTTGAACTTCATTCCACTGAAGATTGCTTATAACTCCATTCTCCAACAGAAGTTCACCTAATGATTTCTTTGATTTCTTTGCCATGATAATTATTAATGTCTGGAAATTTTGAATAAAACTTTAGCAGGTCGGAATTGACAATTTACTCTAGACTATTCTCCTATAAGATCTTTTAACGTTCCTAACAATTCTTCTGAATTAAATGGTTTATTTATGTAAGCATTAGCACCAACTTCTTCACTCATTTCTTGATCTTCTTGCTGAGCTTTAGCAGTAAACATAACAATTGGAATGTTATGAAATCTTGTATCTGCTTTAAGCAATCCACATACTTTATAACCATCCATCTTAGGCATCATAACATCTAAAATTACAAGGTCAGGAAGCTCCTCTTTTGCCTTATCTAAACCTTCTTGACCATCACTTGCAGTAATAACTTCATACCCTGCTGCCTGAAGTCTAAGTTCTACCATTGAAATAATCTCTGGCTCATCATCTACTATTAAAATTTTTTTAGCCATTTTACATCTCCTTCATTTCTTTAATATTGTCAAAAATATTTAATTAGTACTTATTTTGTGCAACCAAAACATAGGTTACACTTTAAACCGGATACATAGGTTACACATTTTTGGAGATTCCTGCCTTCGCAGGAATGACAAACCCGACGCTGTCATTTCTGGTGCAGAAAAAATCCACGAGCTACAAATCACAATCCACGAATCATGAATCACTTATTTTCCATTGATATTAATTTTTTCTCTATTATTTTTTGTCTTTCTTTTTGCTTCTGTTCTGCTGCTTTAAGATATTTCTCGGCCTTGTCAGCATAGCTGCTATATGGAAATTCTATAATCAATTTCTTAAACGACTCTATAGACTTTCTATAATTTCTTAACCCGGAATACAATATCCCTATTTTATAAAGAGCGACATCTATATTGTTAGATTCAGGAAATTGATTTACTATCATCTTATAAGTATTTAATATCGCAGAGTTTCTATCCTGTTGTGTCTTGTCCTTAGATTCGACAGTATCTTCTATTTCAAGATTACTAGCATGTTCCCATAACTTTGATACAAGATTTGAGTTTCCAACAGCCTCTATATTTAGAAATATTTCTTCTTCTGCTGCACCCTTGCCTATCTTTTCCATTTCTTCTTTAGTCCTTATAATGTGCGGTGTAATAAATACTGTTAGCTCTGTTTCCTCTAAATCTGTACTCTTCTTTGAAAATAACTTTCCTATTACAGGTATAGACCTTAAACCAGGAATACCACCTACAATGCGATCGTCTTTTTTATTTATAAGGCCACCTATAATAATGGTTTCCTTATCTCTTACTCGAATAGTTGCATCAGCCTCTCTTGTTGTAATTCTTGGTCCAGCATCTAAAGCTGCAGAAATTGATGACACCTCTGGATGAACATTCATAGTAATCCATCCGTCTGGAGACACTAAAGGAGTCACTCTTAATGTAGTACCGACATCAACAAACTTTGTTGTCTCTGTTGCAGTACCGCTTGAATCTCTCGTGGTTTCCAAATAAGGAAATCTCTCGCCTATAATAATACGAGATTCTTTTCCATTTATTGTTGCAATAGAAGGACTGGCTAATATATGCGCTTTATGTTCTTGAACAAGCGCATCAATTGTAACACTAGCTGTTAAACTTTTTAACACTGTAGCTATTGTCAAGTCTCCTCCTGACAAAGTCGTAGAAGGCCCTTCTAGGGAAGTATCAAAATTGGCTGACTCATCAAAAGAAGTAGAGCGTCCAAATATTCCTCCTCCAGCATTTGCACCATTAGGATCATATGTTAAGCTCATTTTTGTTCCAAGATTCTCAAACGCCTTTGATTGAATATCTACAATTTTTGCTTCTATTAATACTTGAATAGGCTGTATATCAACTTCACTTAAAACCCGTCTTACTTTTCTTAAACGAGACGGATAATCTGTTACAACCAAACTATTCGTAGCTTCGTTTACCTGTATATCTCCTTGAATAGAAATTGTCTTAAAAAGTAACTGTTTTGCTTTCTCAGCAGTTAAATAACTCAAACGAATTGATGTTGTTTCTTGACCCATACCCTCTGTTCCTGGTCCAGGAATAATATAAATCAAATTTCCTTGTCTTGTATATGCATATCCATTAACTCTAAGTATTGCGTTTAAAGCTTCATCTATAGTTACGTTCTTTAAAGTAGCTGAAACAGTTCCGCTAATATCTTTTGTCATAACAATATTTAAATCATTAGAATATGCAATAGCCTTAAGAGCCATAGTAAGTTCTACATCTTTATAATCTACCGATATAAGCCCCTCTTCTGCGCAGACAGAACTAGCCAAAAAAACAGCTAAAACTGCTATCGCAATGACAAAAAATCTCAAATTTTTAATTAACTTTTTCATTATCATATTATGCTGTTAAACTCTTCTGATTGAGCAAACTCTCTCTGTATTAATCTTAATGTATAGCCAACATTCATCATGTCTCTTATCTTTTCAATACGTTTAGACACGTCTTCCACATCATATAAGCGCTTATTCTTTTTCTTCTGATGCACATTAATAAGGCCTATATTCGTGTAATAATTGACAGTGGCTTTTGAAACATTAAACTTCACAGCCACTTCTTCTATGTTAATTAATTCTCTCATAAAACGATTTTACTCTTTTTTACCTTAGAAGTTGTTAATACTTATTATCAAGCACTAAGTTCTAATACCTTTTGATATTATATGATGATATTACTTAATATATGGTAATAAATGTTAACAGTCAAGGAATTCTACACATTTCTTTAACAATTAATAATATTCTTATATATAAATAATATACACTTCTATAGGAAAGTATCCACTACGGTCGGACTAGTCTTCGTTAAGCAATTCTCTTATCTTCTTTAATAGCTCTTCGGGTGAGAAAGGTTTCGCTATAGCAGGATAATAAACGTCATGAACATTTATAGGACAATCGCTCGCCTGATCTTCTCTTGTTATAGCAGATGTAAGAAAGAGTACTGGTATGTTTTCTGTTGATGGATTCTCTTTAAGTCTACGAGCGGCTTCAACTCCATCCATATTAGGCATCATTATGTCCATTACTATTAAGTCTGGTGAACATTCTTCAACTTTAATAAGACATTCTGAACCATCTTGTGCAACTATTACATCATAATTGTTAGCTATTAATCTTGCTCTTATAAGTTTAAGTAAGTCTTCTTCGTCGTCTACAATTAATATTTTTCTTCCAGTCATTTTAAAATTATTTTTCTTTATAAATTGTCCATTTACATTGTTTTTATTTAAGAAGGTCAGCTATTTTTCCTAACAATTCCTCTGTATCAAAAGGTTTTGTCATATATGCAGCAACACCTTCGACTTGAAATATTTCTTCCATGTCTTGCTTAGCTGTTAACATAATAATTGGGATAGGATTTATGTTATCTATTGTTTTTAGCTCCTGCAAAAATGTATACCCATCCATACCAGGCATCATAATATCTAAAACAATTAAATCAGGTTTTTCTTCCTGCCATACCTTTAAACCTTCGGCTCCGTTCTCAGCAGTTACTGTTTCATATCCATTAGCTCTAAAACGAGTAGCAAGTACATCTAAAAGATCTCTCTCATCGTCAACTATTAATATTTTCTTACCCCGCACCTTTTTATTAGTTTCTAATTCCATTTTTTAATCTCCTTTTTAGTTCGCTCATTCCTTTACCATGATGTTTTAAAGCTTTCTCACGATTACGAGCATCTTTTTCTGAATTAAATGCTTCACAATATATTAAACCCCATGAAGCATATGCTTTTGAAGATATGCACTTCTTATCGTTATGCTCTTTTAATCTTCTCTTTAGATCATTAGTCGAACCCAAATAGAACTTGTCTATTTTTTCCTTACTTTGCAATAGATACACATAATACATTGCAAAAAAGGTGCGGGGTTTAGTCATGTTATCCCCTTTTTTAATTTTTATATTATAGACTTAAGATTCTAAATCTTTTCTAAACTGCTTTTCCCCTTCTTCTAACAATATACACTTTAAAACATCGCGACGACTAACAACTCCAACAAGACGCTTGCCATCTACTACAGGAACTCTCTTTATGTTCCTTTGAACAAACAATCTACTTATTTCCTCAATTGGCGTATCTTCGTTCGCACTTATTATATCTCTACAAACAAAATCAGAAATAGCTACTTTTGTAGTTCCTAAAAAGTCATAAGCTACGATTAAATCTTTTTCTGTTACAACGCCCAGTACATCATTATTGTCATCTAAGACAATCAATCCACTTATTTGAATTTCAATAAGCATATTTATTGCATCTTTTATAGTAGTGTCAGATTTAACTGTTATAACGCTTGTTGTCATTATATCTTTAGCGAACATCTTAATTCCCCCTATAAATATTATATCATTTCTATTATTAAATTGACTAAGCTCTCAAAGCCACCTGTTTTCTGCAAAACAGGAGTATCACCTAGCTTGCTATATTCACTTCTAACATCGCTAATATTTTTTGCAGTTAATATTATAACTGGAATAAAAGCCGTGCTAGGATTTTCCTTCAATCTACCCAAAACTTCATATCCGTTCATATTCGGCATAACAATATCTAAAACTATAATATCGGGTGGATCTTTTTCAATAACTCTTAAAGCTTCTTCTCCGTCGAACGCCACAGACATTTCTATATTTCTCGACTTAAGTCTTGGCTTTAATATTCTCCCAATCTGAGGATGATCATCTACGACTAACAATCTCTTTTGTCTAGTTTTCTCTTTGAAAGCAAATTCTATTAAATCGTCCTTATTATTACCATTATCTGGATAAACCGCTAATCCATAATTAATCTCTAGCTCAGACTTATCTTTTAGGCCAAAAGACTCTCTAGAAAAAGCATTCTTAATATTAGCAAGAACGTTGACTCCTCCACGTCTATCTGTTTCTGGAAGCGCTATATATATTGTCTCAGTGCTATATAGTATTATCTTGTCCAAAGGACGAGACACAACCCTAGATAATGTCTCTAGCACCTTATTAGTTACGTCTATTGATTTTTCTGTGCCATGTTTACTCTTTATACCTCCAATTGTAGACAGCTGAAGAACAGCAAGACTTGTTTTTATATTTTGACCCCTAGTATTATAAATAATTTCTTCAATATACCTATCAAATGACGCTTTTGATGTTTGATAGCTAGGCAAAGCTATAAAAAATGTTGTGCCTTCTCCAACATTACTTTCTGCCCAAATTCTACCTTCATGAACCTCAATAAGAGCTTTACAAATAGCAAGCCCAAGACCAGTTCCTTTTATGCCAGGTCCAGAAGTCCTGTCAAATTGAGTAAATTTCGTAAAAAGTTTTGGCATATCTTCTTCTGATATTCCGACTCCATTATCTTTAACACCACATATAACTTCTTCCCCCTCAACTTTCACAAATAATTCTATTTCGCCTTCGTCAGCAGTAAATTTATGAGCATTATTTAAGAAATTTGTAATAACTTGTATCATTTTATCTGAATCAACAAAGGCAATGATTTCATCAAACTCAAATTTCACATTAAGTATCTGTTTTTTAGTATCTAATACTTTTTTATATGCCTCAGCTAATTGAGATAACACATCTTTTAAATTAACTAATCCGCGCTTAAGCGTTATCTTTCCAGATTCAATCTTAGAAATATCAAGTAAATCATTTATAATAGTATTTAAACGTACTAAATTATTTTTAGAAGTTTTAAGTAGGTCTTTTTGCTTATCTGTAATATCTCCTACTATACCATCTAATATAAGATTAATTCCTTCTGTCGAAATCGCAAGAGGTGTTCTAAGCTCATGAGATACAGTAGACACAAAGTCTGACTTAAGCTGATCGAGTTTCTGAAGCTCTGAATTTTTTGCTTCAAGGTCTTTATATAAAGACTTTATAGCTTGATTAGTTTTTTGAAGCCCCCAAGCTTGATTTTCTAATTCTTCTTTTGTTTTTTGAAGCTCCTCTTCATATTGTTTTCTTTCAGTAATATCTTCTGCTACCTTTAAATAATGAGTGATATCTCCATGTACATCACGAATAGCAGAAAGTGCCGCTATCTCCCAATAAAGATCTCCATTCTTCTTTTTATTATGAAACTCAATAGTAACTGATTCCCCTTTTGATATTTTATCCCACATATCTTTATATACTTCTGTAGGCTGTTCTCCAGATTTTAAAACACGTGGATTTTGACCCCTAACTTCATCTAAAGTATAACCATTTAGTTCTGTAAATTTTGGATTAACATACTCCAAATTTCCATCTAAATCTGTAATTGCAACGACACTTGGGCTTTGCTCAATTGCGCTTGATAACTTACGCATCTGGTCTTCGGCAATTTTTCTCTCAGTTACATCTTCAAAGCTTTCTATACCTCCTATAATATTTCCCTCTTGATCTTTCAAATAATCTACATTCTTAGAAATAGATCTAAACTGTCCATCTTTTGTCTTAATACGACATTCTCCCCCTGTAATAGGCTTATCTATTTCCTTGCTAAACAAGCTACATTTATCTCCACATGGATGATCTGCGAATATAATGCAATTCTTACCAATAATATCCTCATATGAATACCCTGTAATCTCTTCAGCTTTTTTATTCCATGAAGTAACTTTTTTATCTTTATCGACTGTAAAGATAGCACTCGGAATAACTTTGAAAATAAGCTCAGCATAATCTTTTGCCTCTTGAATTAATCCTGTTGATTTATCTTTTAGTCTAAATGCTAACGAAAATCCTAAAATTAAAATAACTAAAAAGAAAGTTACTGCAATGCCTACCAATCTATATATAAAAACTCTGTCCATACCGGTCAAAAGGACCACAGACCATCCCTTTAAACCAATATGTTCTCTTGATACAAAAAACTTACTGCCCTGAAACTTAATAATATATTTACCTTTAAATCTATCATCAAATATTGACTCAAAAGGCTTTATGCCAAACTGCTTTGTTTCTATTATTTCTTCCTGCTTTTTCTTGTCTAATTTCCACAAACTCTTATAAAGAAACTCAGGATTACTTGCTATAAAAACTATTCCATTCTTATCAACAAAAAAGAATTTTGTATGCTTTGTTAAATTCTCTCCCACCTCTTCAATATTCCTCTTAATAACTGCCACTCCAATAGTGTTACCCTGATGATCCTTAACTGCCGTACCTGAATAAAAACCTCTTTTTTGGGATGTTATTCCCAAAGCAAAATAATTACCTGATCCACTTTCTATAGATTCCTTAAAATAAGATCTAAATTTATAATTCTTACCTAAAAAACTTGCCTTATCATCTCTGTTGGAAGACACTATAACTTCTCCATCTAAATTCATTAAATAACAAATGGAATTATCTAAATATTTACTATGTCTATCTACAGATTTATTAACATTCTTTATGTTTTCAGATGAATTATCAATTAAAACTGCAAGTATCTCAGGAGATTCTGAAAGAAGACGGCTGACTGTTTCAGCTTCATCAAAAGTTTCTTTAAATAATCTTGAAAGAAATGTTACAGAAGACTCTGCCTCTTCAAAAACTTCTCTTTTAGCATGTTCTCCTAAATACTTAGTTGCAACGCTTCCTAGAAAAATAATTGCCAACAGAACAGTTACAACACATAACCACCCGCATTTAAATATACTTTTTTTCATATCCATTTTAGAAACCTAATTATTTTCTATAATATTTAGTCCATATAAAAACAGTTTAACTTACAATATATATCTTATTTTATTATACATTTTATTCAATTAATAAATCTATTAATATTAATTAAATAAATATAGATACTCAAAATATCCTTTGAGCTCTAAATTCTCTTTTGAAATAAAACAAAGTGCTGCGGAGTTGATGCAATAACGAAGGCCTGTCGAATCCTTTAGCCCATCATTAAATACATGACCTAGGTGTGAATCAGCGTTTTTACTTCTTACTTCCGTACACTCGGCAAACAAAATGAAAAATTATACCAAGTGTAATCTTCTCCATAGAAATGCCTTTACTTTAAATTGATTATATTTCTTTTTTCTTCTGAAGTTAATCTCTTTATTTCAGCTTCTCTTTTAAGCGTGGATGGTCTGTCAGGATGTTCTTCTTTATAGAGAAGCTCTTTAAAACCAAAAGCGCGAGTAAACTTAGCTCCAACACTATTTTTATGCTCGAGCATTCTTCTTTCTATATCTTTAGTAATGCCAGTGTAGGGCGTATTTTTTTCTGTTTCTATTATATATACGTACCACATCTGCGTATTATAACAAAGAAATAGGGACAGTTGTTAATGCTCACTAATTCGGTAACTCTTTTGGTATAATAATACAGCTAAAGGAGATCTAATGGTTTACAATCAA
>JAVCCJ010000014.1 GCA_030765585.1 Candidatus Zapsychrus exili
AGTGAAAAAGCTTGATACAAAAAATTGGCTTATTGAAGTAGAATCTTATAAAAAAGAATTTCCTTTAAAATATGATAATTCTAAAGGACTTAATCCTCAGTATTTAATAGATGAAATTTATAAGCAAACAAAGGGTCGCGCAATTGTTTCAACTGACGTTGGTCAACATCAAATGTGGGCAGCGCAATTTTATAAAAGCGATTATCCTGATAAATGGATTTCTTCAGGTGGTGCAGGAACAATGGGATATGGTTTTCCTGCTGCTATTGGAGCTCAATTTGGAAAACCAAAAGAAACAGTTATTGCTATAGTTGGCGATGGCGGCTTTCAAATGACAATGTGTGAGCTTGCAACTGCAGCAATACATAAACTGCCAGTTAAAATACTTGTAAATGATAATAAATACCTTGGAATGGTTAGGCAGTGGCAAGAACTGTTTTTTGATAATCGTCAATTAGGAGTTGATTTGGTGGGTAATCCTGATTTTGCAAAATTAGCAGAATCTTTTGGAATAAAAGGAATAACAATAAACAAGACTTCTGAGGTTAAGAAGAAAATAAAAGAAGCATTGGATCATAAGGGTCCTGTGCTGATTCATGCTGAAGTTATAAAAGAAGATAATGTTTTTCCGATGGTTCCAGCTGGAAAATCAGCCCATTATATGTTAACAGAGGCCCCTAAAACTAAATTAGAAAAACCAACAGGAAGTACATAATATATTAAACCCGAAACCCGAAACCCGAAATAAACATATAAACGTTTTAAAAATTTGAGTTTTATATTTTGAATTTGTTTAAGATTTCGTATTTAGGATTTAGAGTTTCTAAAAGGTAAACGTTTATGAATAATAAAAAGAATATACATACTATATCATTGTTAGTTGCAAATAAACCTGGTGTTTTAGTTAGAGTTGCGCTTGTATTTGCTCGTCGTGGATACAATATTGATGCTTTAGTTGTCTCCCCTTCATTTAATCCAAAGTATTCCACTATGACAATTACTGCTTCAGGCAAACCAGAAACATTAGAGCAGATAATTAAACAAGCTGGTAAGTTAGTTGATGTTATTCACTCTTGCGAACATACGGGCGTGGAGGCAATACATAGAGAGCTAGCCCTTGTTAAAGTTAAGAATGTGTCTTCTAATAAAGCTATTATTGCAAGATTAGTTAAGAAGTTTAGTGCTAAGATAGTTGAAGAAGATATCAAGACTATTATCATAGGTCAAGCAGGAACTACAAGCGAACTAGATGAATTTGAAGCTATAATAAAGAAATATGGCGTTATTGAAATGGTTCGCTCAGGAAAGCTTGTTATGACTAAAGGTAAGCAGGCAACATAGAAAAGGTGTAAGCTTTAAGTAATGAGGAGTAAAAAGAAATTTAAAAACCCTTAAGATAAAATATCTTAAGGGTTTTTATTTTGTATAGATTTCTGTACATATAACCTTATACCTTAGAGCTTACTACTGTTAGTAGATCCATCCTAAAGAAAACAAAACAGTATAAACACAAGCTGCTTTTATTGTTATCCTTATCGCTATCCCTCTGCTTTTTCCTGTTAGGATTGTTACAATTGGTCTAATAAAAATAAGAATAGAAAGTGACGCTAAAAGCGAACATATATGATCTCTAGTTATCGTATATATAAGTATAGGCATAACCAAAGCTATAAATATCGTCGCAAGATATTTATATTTATTTGATATTGTTTTATTTGTTTCAGGAATGTTATAAATATTTAAGGCAAATAATCCAAGAGAAAAACCAGATAGCAGTATAGCCAAGTTTATTTCATTTGATTGAAAATAATAACTTCCCGATACAGCAGCTGGTCCAAAGATTAAGAATATCAATGTTTCAGTTATCTTTGAAATATTTTTACCATATAGCGTATACGCTAAAATAGTATGAATAATACATATAACTATTAAGGATATTATTGCTTTAAATATATTTTCTATCCCATCTCCGTATGCAAGAGAGGTCGCCATAAAGATAGGCATAACTGAAATCCATATTGATGGTAATCTTGATTTTTCTATTTGAGATTTTATTGCATTAATATTCATGCTATTCACTTTCTGATAAGTATTTCTCTGTCTCTAATGCGGCCATACATCCAGAGCCTGCTGCTGTGATTGCTTGACGATAAATCTTATCTTGAACATCTCCTGCCGCAAACACGCCCTTAACGCTTGTTTTCGTTGTTCCAGGTTGCGTTTTAATGTAGCCCGTTTCATCTGTGTCAAGTTGACCGTCAAGAAAAGCTGTGTTTGGCGTATGTCCTACAGCATAAAACAGGCCCTTAGCTTTTATTGCTTGTTCTTGATCTGTTTTATTGTTTTTTATCCTTAAGTTTTCTAATTTTTGTTCTCCAATAGCTTCTAGTACATTTGAATTCCACATAATTTCTATTTTGTCATTTTTAAGAACTCTTTCTTGCATTGCAACAGACGCTCTTAAAACATCACGGCGAACAACTAAAATAACTTTGCTACCATATTTAGCTAAGTGCATAGCCTCTTCTGCTGCAGTATCTCCTCCACCTACAACTACTAAAACTTGATTACGAAATATTGGAAGCGCTCCATCACAAACAGCGCAAGCTGATATTCCCCTTTG
Organism: Candidatus Zapsychrus exili; assembly: GCA_030765585.1. GTDB lineage: Bacteria > Omnitrophota > Gorgyraeia > Zapsychrales > Zapsychraceae > Zapsychrus > Zapsychrus exili. The sequence goes on from JAVCCJ010000014.1 coordinate 2,624, forward strand.
CCAAAGTTTATCTTCTCCGATTACACCCAAACGTTTTGCAGTAGCTCCTGTTGCAATAATTATGGCTTTGGCCGCAGTCTCTTCTTTGCCTGTAAAAACTTTGAAAGGATTAGACTTTAAATAAATTTTGTCCACTGTTGCAGTTTTTATTCTTGTGCCATATTTATCAGATTGAGCTCGTATATTTGTCATAAGCTCTGGACCGCTTATTCCCTCAGGAAACCCTGGAAAATTCTCGACCTCAGTTGTTGTTGTAAGTTGTCCTCCTGCTGCAACACCACCAGCCATCATTCCTTCAAACATCAAGGGATTTAAATTTGCCCGAGCCGCATATATAGCAGCAGTATGTGCTGCTGGCCCAGAACCAATTATTATAATATTTTCCATTATTGTCCTCTCGTTATTTTAATAATTCTTCTAACGTTTTATCTGATTCTATTTTAAATCCAGCATCTTTTAACATAGTTAATGTCTTTTTTTGAGTATCTCCGCTAACATTAAGATATCCCTCCATAAAAAGAGAATTGGCGGGATAAAAAGCCAAGTGCTGTTTATCTTTAAGGTACATCTCTCGTCCAGCAGCAACCCGTATTTCAGCTTTTGGACATAGAAATCTAAACAAACATAATACTCTTAAGCAATATTCAGGAGTTAAGTTTGGTTTCGCATCAAGTGCTAGACCTTCAATGGGCATAAAAAAATTTACTGGAATTGATTCTATCTTTAAGTCGTTTAAGATAGATGCCATTTCCACTATATCTTCAGAGCTCTCTCCCATACCTATTATAACCCCGGAACATATTTGAAGGCCTGTTTTCTTCGCCGCATACAATGTATCTATTCTATCTTGAAATTTATGTGATGTACAAATTTTTGAATAATGTTTGCTAGATGTATTAATATTATGGTTTAAACGATTTAAACCAGCAGCTTTTAACATATCTAGCCCTTTTTGATTAACAACCCCGGGAGATACGCAAACTTCTAAATTATAGAGATTTTTTATTTGTTTTATTATTTTAGTTAGTTTCTCTATTCTTTGTTCAGAAGATCCTTTGCCAGCAAAAACCATGCAATACCTAAAAGCGCCTTTTTCATAGGCTTGCTTTGCTTCAAGTAATATCTGATCATCAGATTTCATAGGATACTCGTTTATAGATGCCTTAGATGTTTTTGATTGAGCGCAATAATGACAATCTTCAGAGCAAAGTCCATTTTGTACATTATTTATAATGTGGATTTTTATGGTTTCGCCTATGAAATGTTTACGTACTGTAAACGCAGCATCAAGTAAGGATTTAATATCTATTAAATCAGACTCTAGAATCTCTTTACAATCTTTATCTGAAACAGATTTCTCCTCTTTACTTTTTTCAATTAATTGTGTATAAAAGTTACTCTTCATAATAAAACGTATTCTAATACAAAACTTACCATATTTCAAACCTATATATTGTTTAATAAATATATTGCAATTTATTACTAGTAAGCTAGGATATTACTATAAATATTAAATGAAAGCTCAACTACCGCATTTTATTTAGATAGGTTGAGATTCCTTGGAGCGAAGCGACAAGAAAGGTTTATATCTTGAATTCACCACATAATTTTCATATACCAGTAATGGGAACAGGATTTACTATTGATTCGCCAATAAAAGTGGCGAAATATGGCATATCTTCTGTCATATCTTTAGTAGATGACACAATGATAGAACAAATGCGCAAACATTATTGTGGCGTTATAGGCAGAGAGTATATTCCTATAACTAAAAATGATGAAGACTATCGTGCTGATAGAATCACTGCATATTTAGATCTTGTTGATGATATAGTTAAAATGAAATTTCAAGAAGTTCAAAGTTCTTCTTTTGATAATGGAGAAATAAAGAAATATTTCAATCTTTTAAATGAAAATGCTCCTCTTGCGCTTACATATAAAGAAATGATTAAAGAGGCCAATCTTGATAAAAAGAAAAAATTGCAAGACTATCTTCGTAAATCAATGAAGCCAGGCTCTATTCATGTAAACATAATGACAAAGCTAGACAGAACTAATTATGGAAAAGATAAGCAAGAGCTTCCAAAGGAATTCTCTGATGCGATGTCGGCTTTAAGAGGTTTTGCTAAAAGTAAGCTAGAGTCTGCAATAGTATTCTCTGCTGGATTTAATAGAAAGCTTTATAGCTATGCAGAGAAATTCGAAGATTTCTTTGCTAATGCAAAAGGATTTATGAAAAAGAAAATAATAATAAAGGTAAGCGATTACCGTTCCTCTCTTATTCAAGGTAGATTTCTTGCTAAAAAAGGACTTTGGGTGTCTGAGTATAGGATTGAGTCTGGTTTAAATTGCGGAGGTCATGCATTTGCATCTCAAGGATTTTTGATGGGTCCTATATTAGAAGAGTTTAGAAAAAAGAAAAACGAGCTTACTGAATGTCTACATAGCATTTATTCAAAAGCTGTTGAGGCAAAAAATAAGCTGGTTTTCAATACCCCACACCCTATGCACATTACAGCGCAAGGTGGAATTGGAACTTCTAAAGAACATAATTTTCTTTTCAATAATTATGATATAGATAGCGCTGGTTGGGGAACTCCCTTCCTTCTTGTTCCTGAAGCTGTAAATGTTGACAAAGAAACCATGGACAAACTTGTTGCGGCTGACGAAGAAGATCTTTCTTTAAGCGATATTTCTCCTATTGGAGTTGAGTTTAATAATTTAAATAATTCACTAAGTGAAATAAACAAACAAAAGCGTATTGATCAAGGTACACCTGGCAGTCCTTGTTTTAAAGGACATCTGTCTTTTAATACTGAATTTGGGGATGCTCCTGTTTGTCTTGCTTCAAGAAAGTATCAGCAATCAAAGATAGCTCAATTAAAAGAAAAAGATGTGGATGAACAAACTTACGCAGAAGAATACAAAAAAATAGTGGAGAAAGCCTGTATATGCCACGAACTAGGGGCCTCTCCTCTTAAGATAAACAATCTTCTAAAAATCGGTCAGGAAATGCATACTGCAATATGCCCTGGACCTGAGTTAGCATATTTTAATAGAATAGTATCTTTAAAGGAAATGGTTGATCATATTTATGGAAAACTGGCTCTTATAAGTGATAAGTATAGGCCAAATATGTTTATTAAAGAATTAAAACTTTATATTGAGTATTTGTCTAAAGAGGTTAAAAAGATAAATATTGCACCAGATAAAAAGCAAATTGAGTATTTTACAGAATTTAAGAATAATTTAATTGAAGGTATTGAATACTACAAAGAATTGTTTCCGAAAATGATAGACGAATCAGAGAGTTATAGAGGAAAAGCGTTGGGAGAATTAATATTAGCTAAAGAAAGCATAGATAGCTTTATAAAAGAGAATACTGCATTTTTTACATTAGTTACAGTATAAGCTTAATAAAATATTATAAAAAAGCCCTGTCTTATCAAATAAAGACAGGGCTTCTTTATGTATTATTATATATGTGGTGCCTGGCACCACTTATTTGTGCCTGGCACCACTTGAATTACAGCTAGATTCTTTATTAATTTTCATTGAGCAGAAATTAGGGCCACACATTGAGCAATAATCTTTCACATCTTCTGTTGCTTCATTTGCTAATGTTTGTTTGCGAAAATCACGGGTTTTGTTTGGATCAAGGGTTAGATTGAATTGATCTTCCCATCTGAATTCATATCTAGCTTCTGATATTGCATCATCCCATTCTTGCGCAAATGGATGTCCTTTAGCTAAATCTGCGGCATGAGCAGCTATTTTGTGGGCTATTATGCCATCTTTGACATCTTCTTTATTAGGAAGCCCTAGATGTTCTTTTGGCGTTACGTAACACAAAAGAGATGTTCCTAATGACCCTATTATCGCAGCCCCAATAGATGATGTAAGATGATCGAACCCTGCTGATACATCTGTTACAAGAGGTCCAAGAGTGTAGAATGGAGCTTTATGGCACAGTTCAAGTTGCTTATCCATATTTTCTTTTATTTTATTTATAGGAACATGTCCTGGCCCTTCTATCATTATTTGTACATCGTATTTCCAAGCTATTTTGGTTAATTCACCTAGCGTTTTAAGTTCTGCAAATTGAGCTTCATCATTTGCATCTGCTATACATCCTGGTCGCAATCCATCACCTAAGCTAAACGCAACATCATATTGCTTTAGAATTTTACATATTTCATCAAAATGTTCATACAGGAAATTTTGTTTGTTATGAATTTTACACCATTTAGCAAGTATTGCTCCGCCTCTTGATACAATGCCTATTTTGCGTTTAAGAGCTAAAGGAGTATGCTCTCTTAATACGCCAGCATGAACAGTAAAATAATCAACTCCTTGCTCTGCTTGTTCTATTAAAGTATCACGGTAAACTTCCCAACTAAGATCTTCTATATTCCCGCCTACTTTTTCTAGAGCTTGATATATAGGAACTGTACCGATTGGAACAGGAGAATTTCTTACTATCCACTCTCTTGTTTCATGGATATTTTCTCCAGTAGATAAGTCCATTACTGTATCTGCCCCCCAGCGTATTGCCCAAATCATTTTTTCAACTTCCTCATCTACGCTTGATATAATTGCAGAATTACCTATATTCGCATTTATTTTAACAAGAAAATCTCGACCAATAATCATTGGCTCGCACTCAGGATGGTTTATATTGCAAGGTATTATTGCTTCTCCAGATGCTATTCGTTCGCGCACAAACTCAGGACTTACCCGCTCTCGCAAGCTTACAAATTCCATCTCTGCAGTTATTATGCCTTTTTTGGCGTAATGCATTTGAGTAATATTTTTGCCAGTCTTTGCGTGTCTTTGTAGAGAGCTTGATGTAGGACTTTCAGTATCATCCCTTTTTTTTATCCACTCTTTTCTTAGAGGCGGTATCCCTTCAGTTGTGTTTATTGTTATGTTGGGATCCGTATAAGGTCCGGTTGTGTCGTAAAGATCGACTGAATTCTTCTTTTCAGCAGTACTATTGCTAAGTTCTATTTCTCTAATAGGGACAAGTATGTCTTTGTGCAGAGTCCCTTTTATGTATTTCTTGGATGAACCTGGAAGTTTTCTACAATTATCTTGATAATTTTTCATAGAAGGACTATATCATATAGCAAAAATAAGTCAATTTTCTTCTCTTACATATTTTAATTTTTATGTTAATATAATTGTCTTATAGAAGAACGGTGCGCTGTATTTAAATAACAATAAAGGAGACATTATGAATATGCCCGAAAATCTTATATTTAAACAATTAGAAGTTGGCCCTATGGCTAATTATGTTTATTTTATTGGTGATAAAAAATCTAATGAAATTGGAGTCGTTGATCCAGCATGGGATATAGATCTTATACGCGAAGAAGCTTCTAAAGACGGGCTTATAATAAAAGCTATACTTTTAACGCATGGACACATGGATCATACAAATGGAGTTGATGAGCTGTCCTCCAAATACGATGTCCCTATCTATATATCTGGCAAAGAAGGTTTTTATAGCGAAATTAAAAATATTGTGGAAATTAAAGATAAGGAAAACATACGTATAGGAAATATTGATATAGAGTGTATTCTAACCCCTGGACATACTCCAGGTTCTATTTGTTTTAAATATGAAAATATTTTAATTTCCGGCGATACGCTTTTTATTGATGGTTGCGGAAGATGTGATCTTGCAGGTGGGAGTGTTGAGAAAATGTATGATTCGCTTTATAATATAATTTCAAAAATGGACGACGATACTATTATTTTTGCAGGACATTCGTATGGCCCAGCTCCTTATGCTACCTTAGCATCTCAAAAACAAACAAATCCATATCTTACGTGCAAGAGCAAGGACGAGTTTATAAATCAAAGAATGTGATTGCCCTCTTTTGTGGCAGGTATTACAACAAAATTTATTTACTTATGATGTTCTTTTTCCCAGCGAAGCTTTCCGATAACACTTTGCGCTACATTCTTTAGCCTATCACCAATCTTCTCTAAGTTATCTATCAGATCCACAAAAATAAATCCTGAAGAAATACTACAAGACTTTTCGTTAAGTCTTAATATATGAGCTTCTTTATATTTATTATGTAAATCATTGATGTGCTGTTCTCTCTTTAACATTTTCTTAGCCATCGCTATGTCATTGTTGCTTAAAGCCTCAGTTGCTTCATCTCCCATGGCTTGTACTTCTTTCCATAATGTTTTAATTTCTTCAATGGCCTTATCGCTAAAGCTAAGATTTTCATCTATTTTTTTTCTTATACATTCTGCTAGATTTTGTGAATGATCTCCGATTCTTTCGATATCATTTACATTATGAATTAAAACAGGCAATTCTTCTGACTCTTCAGGCATAAGTGTTTCCTGAGATAGCTCAATTAAATATTGCGTAATTTCAGATTGCAGATTATCTGTTACGTCTTCTAGTTCAGAAACTCCATCTATTTCTTTAATATCATTATTTATCAAACTGTTTAAAGCGCTGTCAGTAGCTTTTTTTGCAATACTTAGCATATATACCGTTTCCTTGTAAACTTGTTCAAGAGCAAGCCCTGGAGTGCTTAGAAGATGTTTCTCTAGATACTGTGTTCCAAAATCAATAGCATCATCTTTTTTTGGAACAAGCCAAATGCTGGCTCTTTCTAATAAACTTATAAAAGGCATAAATACAACTGTGTTTAGCACATTGAAAAAACTATGTGCAACAGCTATATAAAACATAATATTTATTGTGGTTATTTCTCCAGGTATTATAAAATTTACAAATTTTCCGAAGAATCCAAAATAAACTAATGCAAGAGCATAACCTGCACCTATAACATTAAATAAAGTATGCGACATAGCAGCTCTTCTTGCATTAAGATTAGCTCCAACAGCAGCAAGCTGAGCTGTAATAGTTGTACCAATGTTGCCGCCTATAATAAGTGGTATTGCAGCGTCAAAACCGATGATACCTTTAAAAGCTAACACCTGAACTATTGCTATTGTTGCAGATGAGCTTTGTAAAAGAAAAGTAAATATCATTCCAGCTAAACAGCCTAGGAGGGGATTGTTACTGAATTGAACAAATATCTGATGGATCATTTCGCTGTCCTTTACAGGACCAAATGCATCTTTCATAAAATGAAGTCCAATAAAAAGAACACCAAAACCTAATATTACTTGTCCCCAAGATTTGTTCTTTTTAGTTTTAGCAAGGCTCATAATTGCAAATCCTATACCGACAGCAGGCATAGCATAAGAAGTTATTTTTAATACTGACATCGACGATACTAGCCATGCAGTGAATGTTGTTCCTATGTTAGCGCCCATAATAACAGCAATAGATTGTTTTAATGTAAGCATGCCAGCATTTACAAAACCTACGACCATGACGGTTGTAGCACTGGATGACTGTACAAGACAAGTAACAGAAGCCCCCACTAAAACTCCGATAATTGGAAGTTTTGTGGCATTATGTAAAAATCCTTTTAATTTATCTCCTGCTACCTTGTTTAATCCATCTGATAAAGTTTTCATTCCGAAGAAGAAAAATCCAAGACCACCTATTATTAGAAACAACATGCTTTCTTCCACTCTTTACTCCTTATATAAAATTGAATTTAAATATATAGTTATTGATATTTACAGTCTTAAAATTTAAAGGGCGTTTTTTTGCTTATCAGCGTCCCACTTCATTTTGCCGATAACACTTTGCGCTATATTTGTCAGCCTATCCCCTATTTTTTCTAAATTATCAACAATCTCTACAAAAATGAATCCTGAATTGAGATTACAAATTCCTTCGTGGAGTCTCGTAATATGAGACTGCTTGTATTTGTCGTGCAGATTATTTATATGTTCTTCTCGCTTTAACATGTTTTTGGCCACTGCTATATTATTATTGCTTAATGCCTCAGTTGCTTCATCGCCCATATCTTGAATTTCTTTCCATAATATTTGAATTTCTTCAACTGCTTTGTCAGTAAAAATTAGGTTTTCCTCTATCTTTCTTCTTGCGAGTTCTGCTAAGTTTTGAGAATAGTCACCAATTCTTTCAATATCATTTACGTTATGAATTAACACTGGAAATTCTTCAGACTCTTCAGGAAGAAGAGTTCTTTGAGATAATTCAATTAAATATTGAGTAATTTCAGATTGCAGACTATCTGTGGCAGCTTCTAGTTCAGCTACTTTATCTAATTTCTTAAAATTGTTCTCCATTAAACCATCCGAAGCATTATTGACAGCTTTTTTCGCAATGTTTAACATATATACTGTTTCATTATAGACTTGTTCAAAGGCAAGGCTTGGAGTATTAAGCAAATGTTTTTCTAAATATTGTGTTCCGGAATCAACAGCATCTCCTTTTTGTGGAACAAGCCAGATACTAGTTTTTTCTATAAAATCAATAAAAGGTAAAAATATTGCAGTATTCAAAAGTTTAATAGCTGTATGAGATATAGCTATATAAAACATAATATTTATTGTTGTAATCTCTCCAGGAATTGCTATATCAATAAACTTATTAACCCAACCTAGATAAACAAAAGCTAGCATATAAAGGGCTCCCGCCACATTAAATATGGTGTGCGACATGGCCGCTCGTCTAGCATTAACATTTGTTCCTATTGCTGCTAACTGAGCTGTAATAGTGGTTCCAATGTTGTCTCCTAGGATTAGTGGAATAGCTGCATTTAAATCAAGCACGCCATTAAATGCAAGAACCTGAATTATGGCAATCGTAGCACTTGAGCTTTGAAGTAGGAGAGTAAAAATAAGTCCAGCTAGTACGCCAAGAATTGGATTATTGCTAAAAGACATGAAGACTTGTTTTATGATTTCGCTTTCTTTTAAAGGATTAAAAGCGTCTTTCATAAAATGTAATCCAATAAAAAGTAATCCAAATCCAAGTAGTATTTGTCCCCAATGCTTTGTTTTTCTTGACTTAGCTAAAGTCATCACTGCAAAGCCAATTCCTACAGAAGGTAGAGCATACGCTGTTATGTTAAAAACCGACATTGATGATACAAGCCATGCAGTTATAGTTGTGCCTATATTGGCACCCATAATAACTGAAATAGCTTGTCTTAATGATAATAGTCCTGCGTTAACAAATCCAACAACCATTACAGTTGTTGCGCTTGATGATTGCACAAGACAGGTGACAAATGCTCCGACGCAAACTCCAATAATAGGAAGCTTTGTTACATTATGTAAAAAATTCTTTAACTTTTCGCCAGCAATCTTTTTAAGGCCTTCTCCCATGGTTTTCATACCAAAGAAAAAGAATCCCAGACCCCCAACCAGCAAAAATACTAAATTGTCACTCATTTAAAGTCCTTATATGTAATATTTGTTTAATACTTGTTTTTCGGCGGGATATGAATTTACAAGAATATAATATATTGCCCTTTTAAATGTGTCAAGCATATATAAAGATATTTTGTACTTGTGGTGCCAGGCATCTGAAAGAAATCTACGGGTTCCTGCCATCACTTAATTTTGTAGGTAAGATTTTATTAATGAGAAAGCTGTATAATCTAAATGGCAAACATTTTCTTAAAGTAAACAAAACTTTGCTCTCCAGATCAGGTATGTTTCTAAATGGAGGATTTTTTGACATTATTATTTTCTCTGCAAGTACTGCAACATCTTCAGGATTTTTATAGCAATCGTTGACATATTCCATAACTTTTTCTCTTAAATATTGTGAATATGCATAATAAGGGCTTTCTTTGTTATCAAAATTTGTTGCATAATTAGCGTTTTCATGAAATATCTTGGTTTTATATGTTCCAGGTTCTATTAAATGGACTCCTATTCCAAAAAGTTTAAGTTCGTACATAAGGCTTTCGCTAAAACCTTCTAGCGCCCATTTGCTTGCATTATAAGCGCTAAAACATGGTGATGCGGTTAGCCCTGCGATACTAGACACATTTATGATTTTACCTTCTTTTCTTGGTCGCATAAGAGGCACAACTTCTCTTATTACGTTTTGTACTCCAAAAAAGTTTGTTTCTAATTGTAATCGTATTTCTTTATCATCTAAATCTTCAAAAAAACCACCCATACCAAACCCAGCATTATTTATAAGGACATCAATATAGCCGTATTCGTTTGAAACAATATCTATAGTCTTTTTTATAGATTCTTTATTCGTTACATCTAGCTGCAATATATTTGCTTGGGCGCCTCTCTTATTAAGCTCATTAACAAGCGCATCTTTTTTATCAAGATTTCGCATGGTTGCATAAACTTTATGTCCTAAAGATGCTAAACGAGCTGCCATCAATAGACCAAAGCCACTTGAGCAACCTGTTATAAGTATAACTTTTTGGGAATATTTCATTTTGATTGTTTGGAATAACTATTTAATAGTTTTTTGAATCATAAGAGCATCAAGTAGAACTAAAGCTATCATAGATTCAACAACTGAAACAACTCTCGGACAAATACAAGGGTCATGGCGTCCTCGCACTTCAATATTCACGTCATCTTCCTCGGCAGATACTGTTTGTTGATTTTGCGCAATGGATGAGGTTGGTTTTATGGCAACACGTAATACGATGTCTTCTCCGGTTGAAATGCCACCCAGAATTCCTCCAGCATTGTTCGTTGTTACACGCACACGATCTCCATCCATATAAAATCTATCATTATGTTCTGAGCCAAGCATCGTAGAGGATTTAAAACCAGATCCAAACTCTATACCTTTTGTTGCAGGTATAGACATAATACCGCCTGCTAATTTTGCTGTCAATTTTTCAAAAACAGGATCACCTAATCCTGCAGGCGTTCCATGAACAATTGCTTCTATGACCCCACCTACAGAATCATTATTTGCTTTTGCTTCTTCTATTTTTTGTAGCATATCATCAACAACGCTTAAATCTGCAGTACGGATAGGGTTTTTCTCGATTACAGAATAGTCTATCTTTTTGGCCACCACATCTGATATAGAAAGCGTATATGCAACTATATTTATGCTATGTTCGCTTAGTATTTTTTTAGCAACAGCTCCTGCTGCAACTCTTGCAACTGTTTCTCTACCAGAAGATCTTCCACCACCCCTATAGTCTCTTGTTCCATATTTTTTAAAATATGTATAATCAGCATGACCTGGACGAAAGACATCTTTTATATTTGAATAATCCTCTGATTTAGTATCATCATTGCGTATTAAAAGTGTAAGTGGTGCACCCGTGGTTTTACCTTTAAACATACCAGACAATATTTCAACGCTATCTTTCTCTTTTCTTTGAGTTGTTATATTGTTTTGCCCAGGACGCCTTTTATCTAATTCACTTTGTATATCATTAATTGTTAATCCTATGCCTGGCAATACGCCATCTATTACAACCCCTAGGGCAGGTCCGTGACTCTCTCCAAATGTTGTTATTTTAAATATTTTTCCAAATGAATTTCCAGACATTTTAAGCTAACCACCTTTTTTCTTGTTTTAATTTATTTTCGTAATCTTTAATTTTATCTTCAAACTGAAGAGTCCATCCAATTTGATCTAAACCTTTTAATAAACAATCTTTTGCAAAAGGATTTATATCAAATTTGTAGTTTTTACCATTAGGACCTACTACTGTCTGACTTCTTAAATCAACTGATATTTGAAATCCCGACACTCCCTTGTCTTGCTTAAAAAGTTCATCAATATCTTCGCTGCTTAAGCTAACTAGTAGAAGACCATTCTTTATACTATTATTATAGAAGATATCTGCAAAACTGGGAGCAATAATTACACGAATTCCATAATCAGTTAAAGCCCAAGGAGCATGCTCTCTTGAAGATCCGCAACCAAAGTTATCTCTAGCTAAAAGGATTGTAGCTCCCCTGTAACCACCTTTGTTTAAAATAAAATCAGAATTTTCCTGTGTTCCTTCATAGTCTGTATATCTCCACTCATGAAATAAATGTTTTCCAAACCCTGTACGCTCAATTTTACGCAAAAATTGTTTTGGAATAATAGCATCAGTATCTATGTTTGACCTGTCCAGCGGAGCAACTAAACCAGTATGTTCAGTAAAATGTCTCATAATAAGACTAACGACAAAAGACTAACGACTAATGACCTTTTTGTATCTCTTTGCTAACAGCATTTATTAGGCCATATAATGTTTTTGCCGCATCCTTTCTTGTTTCTTCGAGTTCATTATATTTTAAATCAGATAAATAATTTAGTTTTAAAGATAAACTTAAAAGATATTCCGTTTCCGATAAAGACCCTCTTGCAATATATAAGAAATTTAAATAATCTTTCTTGTGTTGCCTGCTTGCGCCTTCAGCTATATTGGAAGGTACTGAAACAGAAGCTCTTTTTAGTTGAGATGTTAATCCATAAATTTCTTCTTTAGGAAAAGTTTTAACAACTTTGTATATTTTAATGACTAGTTTATCAGATAATTCATAAGCTTTTATATTTTTAAAATTTCGCATTTCAGTCTTTAGTCATCGGTCTTTGGTCTTCTGTCTAATTACAGATGTACTTACGTACGTCTGTAATTCTGCCTTCAATGGCTGCAGCTGCTGCCATTTCGGGACTTACTAGATGAGTTCTGCTTCCTTGACCTTGTCGACCTTCAAAATTTCTATTTGATGTTGCAGCACATCTTTGTCCTGCTTTTAACTTGTCATCATTCATAGCTAAACACATCGAACATCCTGCGTAACGCCACTCAAATCCTGCATCAATAAATATTTTATCCAAACCTTCTTTTTCTGCTTGACGTTTTACTCTTCCTGAACCAGGAACAACTAAAGCTAATATTCCTGCTTTCACTTTATTTCCTTTTGCTATTTTTGCTGCTGTGCGTAAATCTTCAATACGACCATTTGTGCAAGATCCAATAAAAACAGCATCTATTTCTATATCTGTTATTTTTGTGCCAGGCTTTAAGCCCATATATTTTAATGCGTTTTCTGCTGCAGTTTTTCCAACATCATCAAAATCAGATGGATTAGGTACTTGCGCTTCTACAGAAGTGACTTGTCCAGGAGAAGTTCCCCAAGTAACTTGTGGAACTATGTCTTCCGCTTTTATATTTATTGTTTTATCAAATTGTGCGCCTTCATCTGTTTTAAATGTGCTCCAGTATTTAATAGCTTGTTCTCGTTCAGCATCTTTTGGCGCATAATCAAGACCTTTTAAATATTCAAAAGTTTTTTCATCAGGCGCTATCATCCCAGATCTTGCCCCAGCTTCTATTGTCATATTACAGACCGTCATTCTTTCTTCCATGCTTAAAGCTCTTATTGCGCTACCGGCATACTCTATGATATATCCAGTTGCTCCAGCAGTACCTATTTGGCCAATTATATACAGAATGATATCTTTTGCAGTAACTCCTTTGCCTAAGCTACCGTCTATATTAATCAACATTATTTTAGATTTTTTTTGCTGTAGTGTTTGCGTTGCCAAAACATGTTCAACTTCTGATGTACCTATTCCAAATGCTAACGCACCAAAAGCTCCGTGCGTTGCAGTATGCGAATCCCCACAAACAATAACCATGCCAGGATGGGTTACGCCTAACTCTGGACCAATAATATGCACAACGCCATTATCAGGATCGAGATGATTGAAAAGCCTTACTCCAAAATCTTTGCAATTTTTAGACAGTGCGTTCATTTGTATCTGCGATGTTTTTTCCATCTTATTAATATCTTTTGTAATTGTTGAAACGTTGTGATCCATAGTAGCAAATGTTTTATGTGGAGCGCGCACAGTTCTTTGACTTAATCTTAACCCTTCAAAAGCTTGAGGGCTTGTTACTTCGTGGACTAATTGCCTATCGACATATATTATGTCAGTCTCTTCTTTGCTCTCTCTAATAAGATGAGCATCCCAAATTTTATCATACATTGTTTTCATTTTTGTACCTTTACTTTAAGTAGCTGCCACTGCCACTTAATGTATAGCAATCATTAGAACTTGTCAATATCAAGCTTACGCTAATTTCCTAAGAACAGTTTGCAATATCCCGCCATTCTTAAAATAATCTATCTCAACAGGAGTATCTAATCGCACTGTCGCTTTAAATTCCTTTATTTTTCCTGATTTGTTTTTAACGCGAACAATAATATCTGTTCCAAGCTTAAGATTATTATCTATACCTAAAAAACTATAGGCTTCATTGCCAGACAATTTAAGAGACTCTGCTGTTTGTCCTCTTTTAAATTGCAATGGAAGTATCCCCATGCCGGCTAAATTGCTTCTATGAATTCTTTCAAAACTTTCTGCAAGAACAACTCTAACTCCTAACAAAGCAGTTCCTTTTGCAGCCCAATCTCGACTTGATCCAGTTCCGTATTCGCTACCAGCTAAAACAACTAAAGGCGTACCCGTTTTTTTATATTTTAACGACGCATCGTAAATAGACATGACCTTAGATGTGGGAAGATATGTTGTAAATGAGCCTTCCGTGCTTTTTGCCATTTGGTTTTTAAGGCGAATATTCGCAAATGTTCCCCTTGTCATTACTTGATCATTTCCGCGACGAGAACCGTAGCTATTAAAATCAGAAGGCTTAATGCTGCTAGCTTTAAGAAATTTACCAGCAGGAGAATTTTCAGAAATTACTCCAGCAGGAGATATATGGTCTGTTGTTATAGAATCCCCAACTTTAATTAAAACACTAGCATCCTTTATATCGTGTATATCGAGCGACCTGCCTTTCATACCTTTAAAAAATGGTGGTTCTTGGATATAGGTGCTTTTATTATTCCACTTGAATAAATCTGACTTAGAAGTTTTTATTTTATTCCAATCCTTATTTTTTTTATCAACATTTTTATAAACTTTATTAAAAGCGGTTGAAGTAATAAATTTGTCACACACTTGTTTTATCTTAGAATCTTTTGGCCAGATATCTTTAAGATATATATTACGACCGCTTTTATCTTGACCAAGAGGGTCTTTATCGAAATCTATCATCGTGCTTCCCGCAAGAGCATATGCAACAACTAACGGTGGTGATGCTAGATAATTTGCTTTTGTATGTGGGCTTATTCTTCCCTCAAAGTTTCTATTTCCGCTTAAAACACTTGCCACAGTTAGATTATTTTTCCTTATTGCCTTAACTACCTTTTCATCTAAAGGTCCGCTATTTCCAATACATGTCGCACAGCCATAGCCTACAATATGAAATTTAAGTTGCTCTAAATATTTAAGCAGATTTGCCTTCTTTAAGTATTCTTCAATTACTAATGATCCTGGAGCAAAGCTTGTTTTGACGAAATCCTTCACCTTCAAACCTTTAAGAGCTGCGTTTTTTGCAATGAGACCTGCCGCAACAACTAGAGAAGGGTTAGATGTATTAGTACAACTCGTTATCGACGCAATAACAATTGATCCATCTTGTAATTTATTTTTATCCTCTACTATCTTTTTGTTACCGATTAATTTTTTAAATTCTGCTTTCATATCCTTAAGTACAATTCTGTCTTGAGGACGTTTTGGTCCAGCTAATGAGGCTTCGACTTTTGACAAATCAAGTTCTAAGGAATCGCTGTATTTAGGAGCACTTGTTTTATCGTCATAGAACATACCTTGTTCTTTAGTATATTTTTCTATTAGCCTTACATCGTTTGCTTTTCGTCCAGTCATTTTGTAGTAATTTAATGTTTCTTGATCGATAGGAAAAATGCCTAAAGTAGCACCATATTCTGGGCACATATTAGAAATTACTGCACGGTCAGGTAAGCTCAAATGTTTGATTCCTTGTCCAAAGAATTCTACAAACTTTCCAACAACTCCTTTTTTACGCAATTTCTCAACTATTGTTAGAACAAGATCTGTCGCGGTGACGCCCTCTTTTAATTTACCTTTTAATTTGAAACCAACAACTTGCGGGAGAATCATATATATAGGTTCGCCTAGCATTACAGCTTCTGCTTCAATTCCGCCTACACCCCAACCAACAATACCAATACCATTTATCATTGTCGTATGACTATCTGTTCCGACCAAACTATCTGGATACACAACAGTATCTTTGCCACTCTTTTTCCGAAAGACACCTTTTGCTAAATACTCTAAATTTATTTGATGAATTATTCCTGTTGATGGAGGAATTACTTTAAAATTCTTAAATGCACTTTCTCCCCATTTAAGAAATTGATAGCGTTCTTTATTTCTTTTAAACTCTAGCGCAACATTCTTACGAGCAGCATCCTTATCTCCGTAATAATCTATTTGAAGAGAATGATCTATAATTAAATCACAAGGAACTTGAGGATTTATTTTTTTATAATTCCCACCAAGTGCTTTCATCCCATCTCGCATTGCAGCTAAATCAACTATACAAGGTACGCCTGTAAAATCTTGCAGCAGAACCCTAGATGGCTTAAAAGCTATTTCTTTTGATTTTTGCTTAGGTTTCCAGTTTAGGATATTTTTTATATCACTAAATGTTACTTGATGGCCATCAAAATTTCTAATAGCAGATTCTAAGAGAATCTTTATGGAGAATGGCAACTTAGAAGAATCTCCTATTCCTAGCTTTTTAAGCTTGTTTAAGCTAAAGATAGTATACTTCTTTGAATCTAATGTTAATGTTTTCTTAGTAGTCTCTTTGTTGAATTGCACAGGTATATACCACTTTCTATTTAATATTTATACTTTTATTATATCTTAGTGGAGTTATTATATTAGAAGAGGGCTTTAGAGTCAACCACTAACCCCACAGTTATTGCGAATTCTACCAATCTTTAATTTAATATAAAAATATGCTTGAAATAGAGTTTCCTTAAGTTTAGTATGTGAATAAAACAATTACTGGGAAGTTATATAATATATGAAAGTAGCATTCTTCAATCCATCTTTTGGTCAAAATTTTGTTAGAGTTGCGCGCTGGTCAGCTAAATCACGTGGACGAGTACAAAGACATCCAGAGTACCTTCTAACAGCTGCTAAGATTTTAATAGGACAAGGTCATAAAGTCACATTTCTAGAGGCTGCTGCGCGAAACTTTACTCCCGAAGAATCTTATAAAATTTTAGAAAATTTTGCTCCTGAACTGCTTATAATTCATGCAACAACGCCTTCTATATATGATGATATTAAACAAGCAAGAGCTGTAAAGAAGCTCACTAACTGTAAAGTAGCTTTTGTTGGTCAGCATGTAACAGCAGAGGTTGATGATACTTTTAATATATCAAAAGGTGTTGTGGATTATATTTTAAGAGGTGAATATGATTATACTGCTCGAGATATAGCAAATGGAATTAATATAGAGAATATCGGTGGATTATCTTTTGTTCGCGATGGTAACACTATAAATAACCCAGACAGACCACCATTGGATGTTAATGAGCTTCCTTTCCCTGCTTGGAATTTAATCAAGCCAGAATGGTATCCTGATGCAGGAAAAAAATCCCCATTCTTAACTCTTGTGACTGGACGTGGATGTAATAATGCGTGTAGTTTTTGTCGCGACCCGCAACTTATGTATGGACATAGTTTACGTTTAAGAGATCCGATAAAGGTTGTTGATGAAATAGAATATGATCTTAAGTTATACCCTAAAATTCGTGAAATAATGTTTGAAACAGATACATTTGCGGCAAATACAAACCATGCCTTTGATATATGCAATGAGATTATAAAAAGAGGTCTTAATAAAAAAATTACGTATTCTTGCAATATGCGCGTTGATACAGATCTTCATATTTTACCTATAATGAAACGCGCAGGTTTTAGGATGCTGATGGTGGGTTTTGAGTTTGGTTATAATGAAGGACTAAAAGCTGTTAACAAGGGACGAGTTAATATAGAAATGTCCAGAATTTTTGCTGAAACAGCTCATAAATTTGGATTCACAACGCATGGTTGTTTTATGATTGGTGCACCGAAAGAAACCAGAGAAACAGCGCAAAAAACAATAGATTTTGCTAAATCACTACCGCTAGATACAATACAAATAACTGGTATTGCTGTTTATCCAGGAACAAAAATGTACGATTGGGCTCGTAAAGAGAACTATTTAATAGCTAAAGATTGGCGCGATTGGCTTACGATAGAACGAGAACAAAAAACTCTCCTCTCCTTTCCCCAACTTTCTAACAAAGAAATTGATGAGTTTATAGACAAAGGCTTAAAAGAATTTTATTTAAGACCTCGACAAATGATAAATATGCTATTTTCTATAGATTCTTGGGGAGATTTCTTAAGGAAGATTTACGGATTGAAGGCTTTTGTGCATTATTTTCTTAAAAAAATCATAACAAAGAAACAATAATACATTACAAATCTTTAAAAATATCCTCTGTTACCTCGACAGGCTTAAAATCTTTTTTCTCGATAAACGTTTTTCCAAGATTTAATCCTAATAATACCAAAATAATCGGTATAAGTATAAAAAATACTATAACCCATGCTTTTGGTTTCTTAGTTCTTGGATCATAAAATATAGACATGATTACCACCTATCTTACTTGTTGTTTGATCCCATCGTTAAAGTTACAACAACGGCCTTTTGTTTCCAGAAATAAAAAGCTATATCGTAATATTTATTTTCATCCCAGCAAAATTCAATTCCTTCAGGAATATCATTTTTATACATTTTTGGTTCAGACATAACAAGACCTACATATCCTCGATTACTCAATTCCCCTTTTAAACTTTCTGCACAAGTTTTGCAAAGATCATTAAAAGCCTCCTCGATAACTTCATCGGCGTCTTCCTTAATCCCCTGAAATCCAAAGTTTTTAAGAGCTTTTTCCACAGAAAACTCTTCAATAAATACTATAATAGCACCTAAAGAGTTCTGTTGTTTCTTAGCCTCTTCTGACTCGTAGTAATTAATTAAAGACAATTTGCAGGGTTCGTTAAATTTCTCAAGCCCAAACACACGCATCCTGCTATTATATTCTATAAGCTCATGCTCAGAAAATTCTGATGTTTGAGAAAATTCAGTACCAGACATTTTTTCAATAGTTGCCTGGATAGGACCTTCTAATATTTCTTTAGCTGCTTCATATCCAAATGGTTTTCTCGCCACGATAACTCCTAAACTTTATTTTTAATAAAATATTTTCCTAATAAAAGTTTACATTTCAAAATACTAAGAATCAAGGGTTTTGTAATTAATTATAATCTTATCCCTACCGGACAATGATCTGATCCAAAAACATTTTTTAATATAAATGCATTTTTTAAACTATTTCTTAAATTTTCTGTTATAAAGAAATAATCTATACGCCAGCCAACATCTCTTTTCCTTGCTCCTGTCTTATAATCCCACCAACTATAGTGACCATCTTGACTTTCAAAAACTCTAAATGTATCTATGTATCCTTTATTGATAAACTTTGTCATCCACGCTCTTTCTTCTGGCAGAAATCCTGTATTATTTTTATTTGCGACAGGGCGAGCTAAATCAATTTCAGTGTGAGCTGTATTTACGTCTCCACAAACAATAACCTTCCTACCTTCTTTTCTGAAAGATTCACATTTTTTCAAAAAAGCATCATAAAATTTCATCTTAAAAGGAACTCTTTTTTTCTCTCTGCCGCCATTAGGAAAATAAATATTAAATAAAACAAATTTACCATAATCTAGAATAAGGGTCCGACCTTCTGTGTCGAATTTCTTAACGTCTAAATATTCACTAACATTAACAGGAGTCTTTTTTGTAAATACACTTACTCCGCTATACCCTTTCTTTTCTGCAGAAGACCAATAAGTTTTGTATCCTAAAGGATTTAGCAATTCATTACTGAGTTGATCAGGACTAGCCTTAGTCTCTTGTATACATAATATGTCAGGAGATTCCTGTTGCAGCCATTCTAAGAATCCTTTTTTAGATATAGCTCTAATTCCATTTACATTCCAGCTAAGTATTTTCATGAAGCATTAAGCAAAGAGTTTATATTTTCTATTAGCTCATCCCATTCGAAAGGTTTAAACATATATTTATCAGCTCCTTTTACCCTACCTGCAATTTTATCTACCTCAGTATTTCTTGCAGTAAGCATTAAGATTTTAGTGTTCCAATCGGAATCATCTTTTCTTATTCTTCTGCAAATCTCCTCACCAGTTATTTTTGGAAGCCCTAAATCTAAGATAATCAGATCAGGATTAATTTCTTTATATTTCTGATAACCTTCTTCTCCATCAGATGCGCAAGAAATTATATGGCCTTCGCTTTCAAGTTTATATTTAAGTGTTTCTAGCATATCTTCTTCATCTTCTACAATTAGAATCTTTTTGCTCATAATTAGCCTCTTAGATTATTTATTAAAAACTTATCGATAGTTTGGTGCTAGTTAAAAATAAGCACTGAAGAACAGGCATCTATTTGACGAGACCTGCAAAACCCATAAAAGCAAGGGATAGTAGACCTGCGGTAAGGAGCGCAACAGGAACCCCTTTCATGCCTTCTGGAACATCTACCAAATCAAGATGCTCTCTGATTCCTGAGAAAATAATAAGTGCAAGCGCAAACCCAACAGCATTTGCAACAGCAAAAACAACACTTTGAAGTAAATTGAAATTTTTTTGAATAACTAATATAGCAACGCCCAATATAGCGCAATTAGTTGTAATAAGAGGCAAAAATACGCCTAGAGCCTGATAAAGCGCAGGACTTACCTTCTTTAAGATGATCTCAACCATCTGAACCAAAGATGCAATGACAAGTATATACGTCACTGTTTGCATAAAACCAATGTTTAGTGGAATTAAAATATAATTCTGAATTAAGTATGTAACTATTGTTGCAAGTGTCATTACAAAGACAACAGCAGCGCTCATCCCTATTGCAGTCTCTACCTTACTTGACACGCCCAAGAAAGGACAAATTCCTAAAAATTGTGCCAAGACTATATTATTAACAAATATAGCTGAGGTAACTATTGTAAAATATTCCATATAATAAATCCTAGTTGTTAGATACTAGATTTGTTTATTTTATTTACGATTGCAATTAGATATGCAAGTGCAATAAAAGCTCCTGGAGCAAGTACAAAAATTAATATTCCATCACCTGCAATAAATTTATGGCCAAATATAGCACCACTTCCGAGAATTTCCCTCAACCCACCTAAAATAGTAAGAGCAAATGAAAAGCCTAATCCCATTCCTACTCCATCTATTATTGATGTTAAGACTGTATTCTTTGATGCAAAAGCCTCTGCACGAGCAAGAACTATGCAATTAACAACTATTAAAGGTATAAATATCCCTAATTGCTCATGAAGTGCTTGAAAATACGCAGCCATAACAAGATCAACAATAGTAACAAAAGCTGCGATAATCACAATAAAACAAGGAATACGAACCTTGTTAGGAATAATATCTTTGACTAGCGATATAACAAGGTTTGCCATAACCAAAACAAATGTTGTCGCAAGACCCATGCCTAACCCATTAATTGCAGAAGTAGTTACGCCTAAAGTAGGACACATTCCCAATAACAATATAAAAACTGGGTTTTCCCTTAAAAATCCTTTAGTAAAATTTTTCCATTGAGTCATAATCGGTAAATTCCAAATGTCAAATGTCAAATGACAAATAAATGTCAAAAACCAAATGACTAATTAATTATTTTTTGTGTTGTTAATAATCTTGCTTAATATAAGCAAGATTTCAGTACTTTCCTTTATTAGAGCATCTATTTCTTTTTCAAAGCTCTTATTTTCAGAAATGACTTTTATTAATTTTAGCCAGTGCCTAGATTCCTTTGCTTCTCGTCTTGAAATTGCAACCTTATAGACAAAATCTCTTTTTGTTAAAGCTCCATCTGCTTCCTCAAGGTTGGCCCCTATAGACCCACTAGATCTTACTAATTGCCTCATGTATTCTATAAGTATTATTTCTTTTGGTAACCCCTTAATAAGCTTTGCACAGTTTACTGCAAAAGTGAAGGCTCTGTCATATATATCAAATTTCTTTCTTTTTTCTTTCATTTAAAATTTGTCATTTATTGTTTATTTGAATTTTGTTATTTGGCATTTGTCATTATGTATTCGTTGTATGCTCGTTTTACAGCGTCACAAAATGCTCGCGAACTTATTGTTGCTGCTGTTATGGCGTCAACATCTCCGCCATCTTTTTTAACTTTTAATTTGTAATTAGCAGGATTCTTCCCGTTAAATTGCATACTAAAATCAGACTTAGATTTTTGCATCTTATCACCTAAGCCAGGAGTTTCTTTTTGTTCTAAAACAGCTATGTCCTTTATTGTCCCATTTGGCAATATACCTACCATAAGCTTAATAGTCCCACCAAATCCAAGATTCGTAAATGTTTCAATTGCGATGCCAACAAGCGTGCTTTCATTTTTTGCAGGATAAAATATAACCTCGTCTCCGTCCACTTCTTTGATTTCTTTATCATCCAAAGGATTATTGGTAAAATCTGGCACGACTTTTTTAATAGCAGCTATTTTCTTTTCTAGCGCAGCAGCAGCTATTGGATCTTTTGTAAGTTCATAAACATATCCTAATGAAGCTGATGCGATAAGCGTCACGCCAAAAAGTGTTAAAACCATATTTAAGAATGTTGATTCTTTTTTCATAACATCAGGTCTAAGGTTTTAGAGAAAACAAAACCACTTAAACCTTAGACCTTACATCTTTCTTTATTCGCCGAATCTCTTTGGTTTACAGAATTTATTAATTAATGGAACAAAGGCATTAGCTATTAATATTGCAAACGACACCCCTTCTGGATACGCTCCAAAAGTACGAATTAAAACTGTCAAAATGCCAATCATAAAAGCAAACACAACCATTCCTTTTTTAGTCATTGGACTTGTTACCATATCTGTTGCCATAAAAATAGCACCTAGCATAACACCGCCTGTTAATATGTGGAACAATGGATCTGCGAACTTAGCAGGATTAAAAACCCATAAAATACCAGTAAATGTTGCCACAGTCGCGACCATAGTAATCGGTATATGCCAAGTTATTATTTTTTTATACAACATAAAAGCAAGTCCTATTAATAGCGCAAGTACTGATATCTCTCCTATGCATCCTCCAACTTTTCCTAAAAATAGATCCAAATACGAAGGAACTGATGACATCAAACTCGAGACTGCTTGATTATTGCCAAGACCTTCTTTTACAATTCCTAGAGGTGTAGCAGCTGTTATTGCATCTAAAGACAACTTATCTTTTAAAGGTACTGGCCAACTTGTCATTGAAACAGGAAATGAAATAAGCAAGAATACGCGTCCTACTAAAGCTGGATTAAACGGATTGTTTCCTAATCCACCAAATGACATTTTGCCTATACCTATTGCGACAAGCGATCCGATTATGACCATCCACCATGGAAGGTTACTAGGAAGATTAAAGGCTAGTAGCATGCCTGTTACAACCGCAGAATAATCGTTGATTGTTGAGCCACTCTTAAGTAAAAACTTTTGTATAAGATATTCAAACAAAACAGCTGATAATACGGCAAGTACTGTTATTTTTAATGCGCCTACTCCAAAGATATAAATAGATACCCCAAATGCAGGAAGCATTGCAATAATTACACCAAGCATAATCTTGTTAACTGAGTCTTTTTTAAATATGTGTGGAGATAATGAAATTGTTAATAGTTTGTTCATAATAAAAAATCCTAAATTCTAAACCCTAAATCCTAATAAATTTAAAACATAAAATAAAAAATCATTTTCTAGCTTTAGATACAATTGCTCCAAATATTTTTGTTAATTCAATTGATTCTTTGATTAGAAATGCTTTTTCTTTTTCAAATTCTTTCTTTGGTTCGCTTAAGTTTAACCAATATGTGCTTTCTTTTGATTCTTTTTTAGATATTTTTATTCTAAATAAAAAATCTTTATTGCTGAATGCTTCTTCTGCTTCAATATAGTTAGCTCCAACTGATCCGGCTGATCTAATTAATTGTAAGCTAAATTCTTTATTAGAAATACTATAAGGAAGACTGTTTACATATTCCCTAACTTTTTTTGCAAATTTTAGCGTTCTTTCGCTTAAATCATATTTTTTATTATTTTCTATATTAGACATTTAAAATTTATTAGAGTTTAGTGTTTATTGTTTAGTGTTTATTTTATTGCCTTCTTCTCATTATATTCATTACCTTTGTCTTTCCTAGCCTTATATAATCTAATAAAGGTCTTCTAGAAGGACATGTAAAAGCACAGCAACCACACTCGCAACATGAAACAATGCGTTCTTGTTCTGCTTTTTCCATCAAATTCTTTTCAGACAATGCCATAAGTAAATACGGTTCAAGCCCTGTGGGACAAGCTTCTACGCAACGGCCACATCTTATGCAGTTTAAAACTGTTTCTCTTGTTGATTCTGATTCAGAAATAACAGTTACACCTGAAGTACCTTTGGTCACAGGCATATCTAGTGTTGTAATTGCACGACCCATCATAGGTCCACCACTTATAATTTTACCCGTGTCCTGCGGTAATCCACCCGATGCTTCTACCAAATTAGCTATAGGAGTACCTATTCTAACTAGATAATTCGAAGGATTCTTAACTTGTTTTCCGGTTAAAGTTACAACACGATCTACTAGAGGTTTGTTTTTCTGGATAGCTTCGTAAACCGCAAAAGCAGTCCCCACATTATGCACAACACAACCTACATCAATTGGAAGTCCTCTTGGTGGCGGCGGAACTTCTCTTCCCGTTATAGCTTTTATAAGTTGCTTTTCAGCACCTTGAGGATATTGCACCTTAAGCGAAATAATTTCAATCCCATTATAATTTTTAGCTAATTCTGTTAAATGTTTAATTGCGTCCGGCTTATTATTCTCAATTCCAATAAATGCTTTGTTTATCCTTAAACCTTTTAAAAGAATTTGTGTGCCTATAAGTATTTCTTCTCCGCGTTCTAACATTAGACGATGATCAGACGTCAGATATGGTTCACATTCAACACCATTTATTATTAAATAATCTACCTTTTTACTCTCTGGCACTGATAGTTTTACATGAGATGGAAATGTAGCTCCACCAAGACCAACAATACCTAAAGACAAAACTCTGTCTTTTATTTCAGTTGCTTCTACATTAATATCCTTTTTAATATCTTCACTTAAATCGATATCTTCTACCCAATCATCACCCTCTACTTTAATAATAATAGCCTGTTTTTTATATCCGCTAGGATCTTCTATTAAATCTATTTTTATAACTTCACCTGATACTGAAGAATGTATATTTGCAGATATAAAACCTGCTGCTTTTGCAATAAGTTGCCCAGTTTTTACTTTATCTCCTACATTAACTATTGTCTTAGAAGGCGCACCTATATGCTGGGATACAGGAATAATTACAGTCTCAGGCAAGTCCAGCTTCTCTATTGGTTTTAGGCTAGAGATTTTATTCTCTTTTGGATGAACGCCGCCTTTTGGAAATGTTTTTGTTTTTTTCATAATATTTAATGATTACAGGGGCTGGGTTTCCCAGCCTGATTAACGGACGAGGTTACCTCGCCCCTACAATTATTCTTCTTTTAATTCTTCTTGCTTCACTGGTTTCGGCGGAAAATTAGCCTCAATAATCGAACCAGTCGGACATTCTAGCGTGCATTTTCTGCAAAGTTTGCATTTTTCAAAATCTATATAAGCTAAATTATCTTCTAATGTAATTGCGTCAAAAGGACAAGCTTTAACGCATTTGCCACATCCAATACAAGCAACCTTACAAGCCTTTCGCGCAATACCACCCTTATCTTTATTTATGCAAGAAACAAAAACTCTTCTAAGTTTTGGTCCTTGATTACGAAGTTCTATTATATCCTTAGGACAAGCCGCTATGCATGCTCCACAGCCAGTGCAGTTTTCATCAATTACTATTGGAAGTTGTGAGACCTGATCCATATAAATTGCATTAAACTTACATACATCAACGCAATCTCCTAGACCTAAACACCCATACTGACAACCAGTATCTCCACTATATACAGAAGAAGAAATAGCACAAGTTTTTGCGCTATCATAAACATTTGTCTTTTGTCTGTGCTCTTTAGATCCAGAGCATCTTATAACGGCTACCGTTGGTTTTTTTGCAACCGCCTCAATCCCTAATATCTTAGCAATATTAGCCATGCATTCTGACCCACCGACAGGGCAGTAAAAATTCTCTAAATCTTTTGTTTTAACGAGCGCCTCTGCAAAAGCTCTACATCCCGCTAGTCCGCATCCACCGCAATTAGCAGCAGGCAAAGCTTCTTCTATCTCATCAATTTTAGGATCTTCTTCTACCTTAAATTTTTGGGCTATTAAATAAAGTATTACAGCAGCTGATACGCCGACTGCTGTTAAAGAAAAGATTGTATAAATAATAATATTAGACATAATCTTATAAAATTTGAAATTCTAATATCGAAATTCGAAATAAATTCTAAATATTAAATTCAAGTATTATAAAAAATGTTTAAAATTTTTTTATTTGAATTTGTTTAGAGTTTCGTGTTTAGAGTTTATATTATAAATGCTTTATTCTTATACTAAATTGATCTTTTATTTTATCTTTTAAAAGAAATAGCCCTATGTAATACGGGGCTGTTGCGAGTATTGATATAGTCGCTGCCAAGACCTCATTGTCTGTAATCATTAGTGTAGCAACCAATATAAATAAAACAATAAAAAAAGGAAAAATATATCCCAAGAGAACAGCTTTAAACCCCATTGACTGACCCATCAAGACAATAACATTATCTCCAACAGAATAGCTTTTATCTTTCTCGATTATATCTATTTCTTTTATATTGTTTTCAGACAAAGAGCAGCCTTTTTTAGCCGCGCAACCAGAGCAAGCATAGTTTTCTTCTAAAAACACTTTTATGGTGTCATTTTCTATGTTTTTAATTGTGCCTTTGTGCTCAATCATAATATAAAAATCCTAAATCTTAAATTCGAAATTCGAATAAAATCCAAGTTTCAACATCCAAATATTTTAAAATAAATATATTTTTAAATATTTTGTCATTTGAATTTATGATTTGTTTGGTGTTTCGAGTTTCGTGTTTAGAGTTTTAATAGGTAATCTGTAAATTTATCAACCGCAACAATAGTTTTATCATCTAAACTTTCACCATATTTAGCAGAAGAATAATGTATTATTCCGTAAGCTGATATTGGCTGACCTGCGACCGTGTTTGTTGGAACTGGTATAGGAAGCATTCCCATATATTGACCAAATGTGTTTATTGCTGCAAGGGTAAGCGATCCACCGCCCTCAGTATTTCCAGCTGAAGTAAAAGCAACTATTTTCTTTCCTGCTAATTTTGCTTCAAACCAGTAAATCGCAACAGAATCCATAAAGATTTTCATTTCAGCAGATACATTTCCAAAGTATGTCGGAGAACCTATTATTACTAAATCGCTATCAAGCATTACAGAAGGACTTGCAATAGGTAATTCGTTCATTTCCTTTAAGTTTTCTTTTGCTTTTTGCGAGACGTCTGCCTGTTCTTTCCAATCTAGGTCTTCTACTCTATAAATTGATACCGAGTCATCAGACTTTTTCTTTAGATTATTGTAAAACTCTTTTGCAACTAGATAATCATTACCACAAACACTGTGGAAGATAATAGAAATTTTCATTATATTGCTCCTCTTTAGATGTGAGTATATAAAATAAGCCCCAAAGTTTTGCCTTTGGAGCTGTATATTTATGTATAATACATATTTTTATATTCGCTTAACACTTCTTAGTTTGACCTTTGTATTTGGCCTATATGTTTTTGCTTTTCTTTTTTTATCAATGAACTTTACAGCTACTAAATAATATGCACCTGTTTTCTTTTTTTCAACTCTTATAACCTTACAACTACCTTTAAAAATATCCAGAATGCCTGACATAACAACATGCACATCAACTATTTCATTAGCCCTATACTCAAAGTCAGAATAAAAAGCAAGACCACCTATACTCATATCTTGAGTCGTTGATAGTCTCCATGGCATAACAGCCGAACCTTTGGCTCTAGGCTTAGAAAGACGATGTTGTATGCTTAGAATACGTTTAGCGCGTATCCATTGTCTTTTTTCTTTGTTTGCTTGCTTCACCATGCTTATTTTAATCCTTTTTAAGATTTAACTTCAAGGGTCTATTAATATATATTTAATACGTTTACTAGTCAAGCAATAAATTGTTGAATCCTATACGGTTATGACAAATCATGTTTATCGTAGGGGCTTGGGTTTCCCAGCCCGATAAATGGGCGAGGTGACCTCGCTCCTACAATTTAATTATTCCATCAAATTCTTTTTCGCTTAGACAGTTTAAGGAAATAACAGCTTCTTTTAGAGTAATATCGTCATCGTAAGCTTTTTTAGCTATTTCTGTACATTTATCGTAACCTAATTTAGGTACAAGCAATGTAACGAGCATAAGTGACTTTTCTAGATTTTCTTTGATTTTCTTAATATTTGGCTGTATATCAACAATACATTTATCACAAAAATTGTTCATTGAATCTGCTAATAAAACAATTGATTGCAATAAATTGTATATAATGACTGGTTTAAAAACATTTAACTCTAGATTTCCACTTGCCGCAGCAACTGTTATGGTAAGATCATTTCCGATTACCTGAGAACACACCATTGTAAGAGCTTCACATTGCGTTGGATTAACTTTTCCTGGCATAATAGAACTTCCAGGCTCATTAGCAGGTAAAATAAGCTCCCCTATCCCACATCTAGGTCCACTACCAAGAAAGCGAATATCGTTTGCTATCTTCATTAAAGATACAGCTAAACATTTAAGTGCGCTGCTGGCCTCAACTAAACAATCATGTGATGCTAAAGCCTCAAATTTATTATCAGCTGATACAAAAGGATTTCCTGTTAATTCTGATATTTTCTTAGCTACTTTCTTGTCGAAATCTTTTGGTGCGTTTACGCCTGTTCCAACAGCGGTTCCTCCCAAAGCTAATTTTTGTAAAGAAGGTAAAGTTTTCTCTATTCTTGCTAAACCGCTAGATAATTGGGCGGTATATCCTGAAAATTCCTGACCTAAGGTTAGTGGCGTTGCATCCATCATATGCGTGCGTCCAATTTTTGTAATATCTCCAAATTCTTGCGATTTTTTCTCAAAAGCAGTTAACAATTTTCTAAGAGCGGGGATAAGCCTTGTATCAATAGCCTCTACACTTGATATGTTCATAGCAGTTGGAATAACATCATTCGATGATTGAGATTTATTGACATCATCATTTGGGTGTATTGGAGTCTTGCTCCCCATTTCTCCCCCCAAAAGCTCAATTGCACGATTAGAGATAACCTCGTTAGCATTCATATTGACTTGTGTACCACTTCCAGTTTGCCAAATTGATACAAGAAAATTATCATTAAGTTTTCCATCTACTACTTCTTGCGCTGCTTGTGCAATTATATCTGCCTTACCTTTTTCTATTACGCTAAAATCTTTATTGGTTAAAGCACAGGCTTTCTTTATAATTCCTAGAGCTTTAACAAAGACAGGTGGAAAAACTTCGATACCAATATTAAAATTTATTAAAGAACGTGCAGTTTGGGCACCATAATATTTATCGCTTGGCACCTTCATGTCCCCAAAAGAATCTTTCTCTGTTCTGTAATCCATAATAATTCCTTATAATAGTGATATTGAATTATACTTCTTTCTTAGTAAACATACTTAAAAGATCTACTGGCACTGGGAACACTGTTGTTGTGTTGTTCTCGCTGCCAATTTCTACTAAAGTTTGTAAATATCGTAGCTGTAGGGACATCGGATATTTTTGCATCATTTCTGCTGCTTGACAAATCTTTTCAGATGCCTCAAATTCTCCGTTTGCGGCGATGACCTTAGCTCTTCTTTCTCTTTCAGCCTCAGCTTGTCTTGCCATAGCTTTTCTTAAATCTTCTGAAATATCAACATGTTTTAATTCAACATTAGATATCTTTATTCCCCAAGGATCTGTCTGCTTATCAAGTATTATCTTAAGCTTTTCATTTATTTCTTCTCTTTTTGATAAAATATCGTCAAGCTCCATCTCGCCTAAAATACTTCTAAGAGTAGTTTGAGCCATTTGAGATGTAGCATATTGATAGTTTTGTATTTCAATGGTTGCTTTTATCGGATCCAGCACCTTAAAATATGCAACAGCGTTTACCTTAGCTGAAATATTATCTTTTGTAATAATGTCTTGCGGAGGAACGTCCAGAGTTACGATTCTTAAAGGTACTGTTATGGCTTGATCAATTGGCCATAGCACAAATGTAAAACCGGGTCCAAGAGGCCTATCTATTACACGTCCTAAACGAAACACAACAAGTCTTTCATATTCTCTTGGAAATTTTATTGAATTAAAACACCAAACAGCGAAAACAACTAGAAAAATGTGGAACATATTCATAATTAATCTCCTTATTTTAAAAGTAATAGAGGCGCTTCCTTCTCCCCCTTGGGGAGAAGACCTGTCTTCCCGCAGGGAAGACAGAGATGAGGGGTTTTTAAGCGATTTTTATTTCATCCTCTATTGATTTGTAGATACCCTCTATGTTTTCTAATATTTCTTTGTTGCTAAATCTTATTACCTTAATTCCATATTTTGATAATACTTTTGTTCTTATTTTGTCCTTCTTTATTTCTTCATCTTCATAGTGTTGTCCGCCATCAGATTCTATGCAAAGCTTATATTTTGGACAATAAAAATCTAATATATAATTATCAACAGGATGCTGTCTTCTAAATTTGATTCCATTTAATCTGCGAGAACGTAATAAAAACCATAATTTTTGTTCAGTATCAGTTTGATTCTTTCTAAGACTCCTGCATATTTTAATGTTGTTTCGCTTCATCCCCTCATCCTAACCTTCTCCCCAAAGGGGAGAAGGAATTCCTATAGATATTGTTTTAGAAGCTTGGGGGACATACTAGCTCTTTCTTTACTTTACTAATAACCGATTACTTTCTCTACCACTTTATCACTAGCGAGCTATCAAGCGAGTGGTATTACTTATTTCATCAAATAATCCGTAAGCAACCTTACTCCTGCACCTGTTGCTCCATATCCAAAATACATTCTCTCTCCTGATTCGACAAATGCAGCACCAGCAATATCTAGATGCGCCCATTTAGTCGGATGCGCAAATTGTCTTAAAAACTCGGCCGCTGTTATTGTACCGCCCGTGCCTTTTGGATAACCGGTATTCTTTATATCAGCTATTTGCGACTTAACAGAGTCTGCTAACTCTTTATAGTTGGGCAATCTCCACGCCCTGTCGTCAGTTTTATGAGCTGACCTAAGAAGTTTGTTAGCTAGCACATCATCTGTTGAAACTAGACCTGTATAATCATTTGCAAGTGCAACAGAAACCGCACCTGTTAAAGTTGCTATATCAATAATCTTAGATGGTGAGTAATTTTTGTTTATATAACTAATAGCATCAGCTAACACTAATCTGCCTTCTGCGTCTGTGTTTGCCACTTCAACTGTTTTGCCAGAATAGCTTTTTATAACATCACCTGGCTTATATGCATCTGGGCCTATTGTATTTTCAGCTAAACCGCAAACAAACAAAATATTCTTTTTTAAATTAAGCGCGATAGTGTTCTTCAATGTTCCTACAACCGCTGCTGTACCTCCCATATCCTGACGCATAGATTCCATATATCCTGTTGGTTTTAAATTTAATCCACCAGTGTCATATGTAACGCCTTTACCAATAATGGCTTGATACTTATCCTTTTTTGTACCACCTGCATATTTTATAACTATCAATTTAGGATCTTTATTGCTTCCTTGATTAACAGCCAAATGAAGATTAAGTCCGGCAACTTTTAATTCTTTCTTTCCTAGAATTTCAAGCGTTATATTTTTACTATCTTTTGTTATGTTCTTTATGGTCTCTTCAACATAACTTGCTGTTACTGTGTCTGCATTATCGTTTACTAGATCTCGAGCGAAGTTTACCCCTTCGCATATCTTTATGCGATCTTCAAACGGCTTCTTCTTTTTAACAGCAATAAAAATATTTTTATTATAAACTGACTTATCTTCTTCTTGTTTTGTTTTGTATTTTCTCCAAACGTAAGTTCCTATAAGCACAGCTTCTATGATTGCCTCAACGTGAGTATCGTTTTCTAAAGAAGAAATAACTTCTATATCTTCGACTTTACTCAAATACGGAGAAAGTAGAGCTTTCTTTACTAGAATTCTTAAAGATGTCAAAGACAACTCTTTTTTAGCACCTATTCCAACTAAAAGAATGGTCGTATTGTTTTTTACAACAGGAAAAATTTCTCCTTCATCTGCTGTAAAAGTTTTAGGAATTAAGGATGCTGCTACTTTCGAAACTTTCTTAGTTTTATCTACAAGAAGTATTGCTGCCCGCTTATCGAATTTTGGTGAATTTGTAAATTTAATAGTCATATCGTATTATCCCTCGTGAGTACCAAAGGTGTGCTCTTTTTCATACATATATTTTCTAGCACCAATTGGTACATACTCTTGGCTTTTAATTCCAGTATAAATTTGACGAGGTCTGCCTATTCTCGCTTTTGGATTAGATAACATCTCTTTCCAATGCGCTATCCATCCTGGAAGTCTTGCTATTGCAAACATAACAGGAAACATATTCATAGGTATTCCTATTGCCCTATAAATAATTCCGCTATAGAAATCAACGTTTGGATACAGTTTTCTTTCTATGAAATAACTATCTTTTAAAGCTATTTCTTCTAATTGTTTTGCAAGGTCTAAAAGAGGATCATCTATTCCTAATTTTTTAAGAAGTTCGTCTGCGCTTTTCTTTATAATCTTTGCGCGAGGATCAAAATTCTTATAGACTCTGTGACCAAATCCCATTAAACGAAACTTATCTTTAGGATCTTTAGCTTTATTTACATACTTTTTAAGGTCCCCACCATTTCTTACGATATCTTCTAGCATCTCGATAACGCCTTGATTTGCTCCACCGTGAAGTGGCCCCCAAAGTGCATTTATTGCAGCTGATACAGATGCAAATAAATTTGCCCAGGAACTACCTACTAATCTTACTGTTGATGTACTACAATTTTGTTCGTGATCAGCGTGAAGAATAAACAGTGTTTCTAAGGCTCTTACGACAACATCATGAATTTCATATTGCTTTGCAGGAGATGAAAACATCATATTTAGGAAGTTAGGTATGTATTTTAAATCATGGCGAGGATATACGTATGGTTCGCCTATTGATTTTTTGTACGAGAACGCACAAATTGTTCTGACTTTTGATAAAAGTTCAACCACGCAAAGATCAATATCTTCTTTTGTTGGATTTGATTTAACTAACTCTGGATAATAACCAGATAAAGACCCTATCATAGCCGAAAGTATGCCCATAGGATGAGCAGAATATGGATAGCCGTTAAAGAAATCTTTCATTCCTTCATGAATCATTGCCTGTTCCGTAAATGAACGAGAAAATCTTTCAAGCTCACCTTGCGTAGGAAGATGTCCGTAAATTATTAAATATGCTGTTTCTATAAAAGTGGATTTCTTAGCTAATCTCTCAATTGGAATACCTCTATAACGCAATATACCTTTTTCGCCATCTAAAAAGGTAATGTTACTTGTACAAGAACCCGTGTTTCCAAAGCCATTATCTAGCGTTATATGTGCGGTTTCGTTTCTTAAATTTGATATATCAATGGCACGCTCTCCTTGAGTTCCTATAATAATAGGGAAATTATAGGTTTTTCCATCTAATATAATTTTTGCTGTTTCTTTTTTTGCCATGTTTCCTCCAAATATTTTTTTATTACTATATTAATAGTTATATAAATATGAATATTTTCTAAAGAGTGGATATTATAGTATAAAAGGTCTTTAAAGGCAAGGAATGAATGCGTAGGGGCGGGGTCTCATCCCCGCCAGTTATCCAAATACAATTGTTTATTATTATTCGTAGGGGCTGGGTTTCCCCGCCCATTACTCGGGCGAGGTGACCTCACCCCTACATTTTAAAACAACGTGTAGATAAATGGAGATAAAGCTGAACTCTGAGTTATAACAATAAGCAGGCTTAAGATGCCTAAAATAATTACTATAGGAAGCAGCCAATATCGTTTTCTTATTCTTATGAAATCCCAAAACTCTTTTAAAATAGATAATTTAGACATGTTGTCCTTTCGATTAAAACTGCTGTTCTAATCGCACCTTATCAGGCGCATCTTCTTTTTTCTTTTTTATCCAGTATGATTCAGCCGCTTTATCTTGTTTTTCGTGTAAAATATCTTTCTTCAGCAGCCTTATTATTATGCCAACGAGCCCAAATGCTAAGTAAAATACAATCGAAAGCAATATTCCGGTTACTATGTTTCCTATGAAATGCGCCATTTTCATCCATTTTATATAGAATGGCTTTAGATTTTTCACATTCGTAAATGATACAGCCAAAAAACCAAGAGCAGCAAAAAGCAAGATTGCGCTCAATGTTCCAAATCCGTGTTTCACATATAAGCGCGTGCCTATAAAACCCAGTATGGCAGTAAGACCATATCCAAATACTAATAAATTTTTACGTTCTTTATTCATGATAAATTTCCAAATATTCTTGTTATTGCCAGCCCCTAAGGGCGCGGCAATCTACTTTATTGAGATTCCTGTCTCCGCAAAGAGACGTGGTCCCAACGGGACTTTACGTCTCCGCTTACGCTCCGCAGGAATGACAGAGTTTTTTACTTTTTCTTAACCCTTAT
Source organism: Candidatus Zapsychrus exili (assembly GCA_030765585.1). GTDB lineage: Bacteria > Omnitrophota > Gorgyraeia > Zapsychrales > Zapsychraceae > Zapsychrus > Zapsychrus exili. The sequence goes on from JAVCCJ010000014.1 coordinate 37,276, forward strand.
ACCTTAAGCCTTAATCCTTGCGCTTAATCCATCACCCCAATTTCCCAATAACCACATACCTTTTATTTTTAGTCCAGCACTCTCGATATTTCCTCTAATTTGTATTTATCTTTGCTTGTCTGGTCTTTTTTTGCAAACAAATACGGGCCCATAACTAGATAATCCATTTCAGTACACATAAAGCATCTATATGCATCTTCTGGAGTACAAACAATAGGCTCTCCTCTCACATTAAATGAAGTATTTATAATTACAGGACAACCAGTAAGTTTGTCAAATTCATTTATTATCTTGTAGTAAAGTGGATTTGTGTCCTCTGTTACTGATTGAATACGAGCAGAATAGTCTACATGTGTTATAGCTGGTATAGACGAGCGTTTAACTTTTAGCTTCTCTACACCTTCTTTTTTTATGTTTCTTGATTCTTTATTTATTTTATTTTCATTCACATCGCAAACAAGCAACATGTACGGGCTCTTAGTCTTTATATCAAAATAATTTTCAAGCTTTTCTTCTAAAACGCTTGGTGCAAATGGACGAAAAGATTCTCTAAACTTTATCTTTAAGTTCATCTTGGATTGCATATCCTCTGATCTGGCATCCCCTATTATGCTTCTTGCGCCTAATGCCCTGGGACCAAATTCCATTCTTCCGTTAAAAAGTCCGACAACATTTTGTTCGTCTATTAATTGAGCGACTTTTTTAGCTAGATCATCTTCTGAGAACTTAATACAAGACCCATCGTTTTCTAAAACAAAGGCTTCTGTTTCTTTTTCATACGCTGGTCCTAAATATGTTCCTTTTTGCAAATCGTCTTTACCATTAACCTCTCTTTTGTTGTCTAAGTAATGGTGCCATCCCATAAACGCAGCGCCTAAAGCTCCGCCAGCATCTCCTGCCGCTGGTTGTATCCAAATATTTTTAAATTTACTCTCTCTTAAAATCTTACCATTACCAACGCAATTTAAAGCAACGCCACCTGCTAAACATAGATTATCTGAACCTGTTATATCATAAAGATGGTCGGCGCATTTAAGCATCACCTCTTCTGTAACTGCCTGAATTGAGCGCGCTATATCCATATCTTTTTGTCTAATTTGAGATTCTGGTTTTCTTGGAGGTCCATCAAAAAGTTCATGAAAACGGTTGTTTGTCATAGTAAGGCCTGCTGGGAAATCGAAATACTTCATATTTAATCTGAAAGAACCGTCAGCTTTAATATCTATAAGATTTTCTTTTATTATATTTACGTACTTTGGCTCTCCGAAAGGCGCGAGTCCCATAAGTTTATACTCGCCGGAGTTAACTCTAAATCCTGCATAATAGGTAAACGCTGAGTAAAGAAGACCTAAGGAATGTGGAAAGTCTATCTCTTCTAGCAACTCAATTTTATTGGTTTTTCCCTTACCTAAACTTGTGGTGGTCCATTCTCCAACGCCATCCATTGTAAGTATTGCAGCTTCAGGAAATGGTGATGGGAAGAATGCTGATGCGGCATGTGATTGATGATGCTCAGAAAATAATATTAAGGGGTACGACCCCTTTAAAGGGGTCGTACCCCTTTGGGCTAATTCTTCTTTTATATGCTCTTTTAGAAAGATTTTATCTTTAAGCCATAGTGGCATCGCCTTTAGAAATGATCTTATGCCAAAAGGAGCATATCTTATGTAGGTTAAAAGAATTCTTTCAAATTTAAGAAATGGTTTATCATAAAACGTAACAAAATTTATATCAGCCGTTGTTATACCAGCCTCTGAGAGACAGTATTCTATTGCATTACGAGGAAATGAAAAGTCATGCTTCTTTCTTGTAAATCGCTCTTCTTGTGCAGCAGCAACAATCTCTCCATCTTTTAGAAGAGCTGTTGCGCTGTCATGATAATATGCTGAAATTCCTAATATATAATTGTTCATAATTTATTAAAAGTTTAAAGGAAAAGGTGTATGTGGGTTTTGAAACTTGATACTTCCTTACCTGCCAGTAGACAGGAAACTTATTTTTTTAAGCTTTCGTTCTCTTTTCTTAAGCCCTCTATTTCGTGAAGCAAACCTTCTTGTTCTTTCTTTAGATACTCAACAGAAGACTTCTTTTCGTTATTATCGTTTAGAAGTCCCTTTATTCTGTTGTTTAAATTTTTCTCTATTTCATCTCTCTCATTATTAATAGTAATGACTTGATTTTCTAGAATTTTGATTCTACCGCCTAGCCTATTGTTTAAGTCCGCCGCATCATCAACCATCTTTTGCTTTAAAGAAGCGATTGTGCTATCTAAATTTTCTTTATCACTTGTTAACAAATTTATTATCTTATTTAAATTTGTTTCACTTTTCTTAAGATGCTTTATTTCTTTTTCTTTGTTAGAGTCAGAGCTTTTTAAAATAGATATCTCTTGTTTTAATGAGTCTATCTCTTCGTTTAATTTG
>JAVCCJ010000048.1 GCA_030765585.1 Candidatus Zapsychrus exili
ATAATCATCTTCGTAGACATGGGGGCTTGAACTATGAGACCCCTTTTGATAAACTAAAAAGAGTTACCGAATTAGTGAGCTAGTACAACCGTACCTCTTTTCGTTAAAAGGGGTACGGTACCTATAAGATAGGTGTAGAGTTTGAAAAAAGGAATAATAAAAAAAGACGTTATTATAATTGGCGCTGGCGCATCGGGGCTCATGTGTGCAATTGAAGCTGGTAAACGTAAAGAAAATGTTCTTGTTATCGATCATCAGAAAAAGGCAGGACAGAAGATTTTAGCTTCTGGAGGTGGAAGATGCAATTTTACAAATAAGTATTTAAGTGCTGATAACTATGCTTCCCGCAACAATCATTTTTGCAAGTCAGCAATAAATCAATATACTCAATACGATTTTATCGAATTTTTAAAAAGTAAAAAGATTTCTTTTAGCGAAAAAAATCATGGTCAACTTTTTTGTAATACAGGATCAGAAGATATTCTTAAAGCCCTTATATCTGAGTGCGAAAAGGTAGGAGTTAATTTTCAATTAGGATCTAGTATTAAAAAGGTTAGATGCCTAGGGGAGAAGCATTTCGCAGTAGAGAGCGAGCAGGGTGTTTTTCATTGCGCTTCTTTGGTTATTGCAACTGGAGCTTTGAGTATGCCAAAAATTGGAGCAACCTCATTTGGATATAAAATCGCTGAACAATTTGGTATTAATGTTATCACACCTCGCGCTGGACTAGTCCCTTTAGTATTTACAAAACCGGACAGAGAAAGGTTTTCTGCTTTATCTGGCATTTCAGCTTATGCAGAGGTAAGTGTAGATAGTAAAAGTTTTCTGGAGAATATTTTATTTACACATCGCGGATTAAGTGGACCAGCTATTTTGCAACTGTCATCGTATTGGGAGATAGGAAAAACAATTACAATAAATTTACTACCAGATATTGATCTTTTTGACATACTAAAGAAAGAGCAATTAAAAAGATCCAAACGTAAGCTAAAGACAGTGTTGTGTGAATTTTTACCAAAGCGTCTTATTAGTGTTTTTATTTTGGATAAAAGAGTCGAGAGTCCGTTATGTGAGCGTTCTGATAAGTTTCTTAATGAAGTTGTGCGTTCTTTAAAAAGGTGGGTTGTAAAGCCTCATGGTACAGAAGGGTATAGAACTGCTGAGATAACATTGGGTGGTGTTGATTGCAATGTAATATCATCAAAGACTTTTGAATCGAAGAATGTTAAGGGGCTTTATTTTATAGGGGAAGTTCTTGATGTCGCGGGGCAATTAGGTGGATTTAATTTACAATGGGCATGGTCTTCTGGATGGTGCGCAGGTCAGTATATTTAGTTTATAAGTATAAATTTAATATGTAAAAATATACTTTCAAGGTGGTTCTTTTTATCTGTAATGATAAGATAAATAAAAGCAAATCATAAAGAGAGAGAGAAATGAAAAGAATTAAAATTGCAATGTTGGCTTTAATGTTGATTTTAGTATCGTCTGGATTAGTATTTGCAGAACAAGCTGCTACGATTGAAGATGCTTTTAGGGATGGAAATTTAAGTGGAACAATTGGTTCGTATTTTGAATATACTAATATGGATGCAGATGACTCAGATTTTGGTTGGGCAACAGGTTATTTGACTATGAAGTATGAGACCCTAGAGTGGAATAGGTTAAAAGCAGGAGCTCGTTTATTTGTTCATGGAGAGCTTTTTAGCGATCATGATAATAGCACAACAGATCCGTTTACAGTAGATGTTGAGAAAAAAGTAACTTTACCAGAGCTTTATTTAAATTATGGGGTTTTTGATGATTCAAGCATAGTTGTCGGAAGATGGGCTCATGGAAAGAATACTCATATAGATGATGCCCAGAGCCAAGGAGCTTATGTTAATTTTAAAGAAATAGATTATGTTGAGATTACAGCAGGAATTACCAAAAGTTTTGCTGAAATTGATTATGATGATGGAGAGGATTTTGGAAGAACTAATGATTCTCAAGACTTTGGAAACGAAGGTACATATGGTTCAGGCTCTAGCTCAAATCTTATGTTTTTAGAGGCCAAATATAGCTTGTTAGATATTTTAAGTTTAAATCCATATGTTATGCATCAAGATGGCTATGCAGGCGTTGCTGGTATGGATGCCAAGATTGAAACAGAGTACGAAGATCTTGATTTAACCTATGGTGCAAAGGTGAGCTATTATCATGTTGATGCAAAAGCAATTGGAATTGATAATTCTGATAGCTATGCTATTTTTCCATATGCTAAAAAAGGTCCTTTAGAAGTTACTTTGGGTTATGCTAGTTTTGATGATGGAGATGCTTTAAATAAGCCTGCTTGGTTAAGAGATTATCTTACTATACTTGATCAGCAAAAAGAGTATGGAAGAGCAGGAAGCAGGAAGAAATTTGCTAAAGTGAAATTGTCTTTAGATAAATTCTGGACACATATTGCTGTAGGAGATAATAGTTATGATTATGTAGCAGCTGTCGGAGATCGTTCAGTAGAATATGAATTACAGTTTGGATATCAATTTACGAAGAGTCTAGATTTAAATATTCGTTTGTTTGATGTTAAATATGATGATGTAGATAATAAAGATTATCAAAAAGTAGAAACTAGAATGCGTTTTAAATTTTAATTAACAAGTAAAACAAAAAAGGCTACGAGATATATATATCTCGTAGCCTTTTTTACATAGGGTCAGACCCTCTAAGATTAGAGGGTCTGACCCTATGTCTATTTGCTTGACAAAATAAAGACAGTTGTTAATATAATTATACATTTGATCATTCAGTTATCCCCCAGATAATTTTCTTAAATTAGAAGAGGGATTTTTTTATGAGTATTTATTCTAAGTCGAACAGGCAATCAATACGTTTAAAACATTATGATTATAGTGCAGAGGGATGTTATTTTATAACGATATGTACAAAAAATGGAAAGAATATGTTTGGTAAAATCGTAGGGGCGGGGCTTGCCTCCGCCCAAAATAATATAAAATTGTCGATTATTGGTAAAATCGTAAATGAGCAATGGAATAATATAATAAATTATCAAAAGAACATTGAATTGGATCAACATATTATAATGCCAAATCATATTCACGGGATAATAATTATTAACAAACGGGCGGAGGCAAGCCCCGCCCCTACATTATCAAAAATGATTTGTTCATTTAAATCAAAATGTACGAATGAATATATGTTCCATATTAAACAAAACAATTTAAATGTTTCATGTAAATTGTGGCAGCGATCATTTTATGATCACATAATTCGCAATGAAGAATCCTTACACAAAATAAGAGAATATATTATAAACAATCCTGTAAATTGGGATAAAGATGAATATAGTAATCAATTGTAGATAAAGGTCAATGGAGGGATTTATTGTTAATGTAGTTTTTTATAAAGCTTCAGCGTTTCTTTAGCCACACGCTCCCAGGTAAAATATTTAAGCACACGTTTTCGTCCTGCTGTACCCATCTTTTTTCTTAGCTTTTCGTCTTTCATCAATTTGTTTATATTCCTTGCAAGGTCTTTAGAAAATTTGATTGGATCTTTAGGTTCAGATAAAGAAGATGACTTCATTGGCACATCAACAAGTATTCCTGTTTTGCCATGTTCAACAACTTCTTTTATTCCGCCAACTTTTGATGCCACAACAGGAGTTTCACACGCCATTGCTTCAAGATTGATTATTCCAAATGGCTCATAAACAGAAGGACAGCAGAAGATAGAGGCAGCAGAGTATAAAGAAATTTTAACGTCATCTTTGACTGCTTTTTCTATCCACACAATGTTAGGATTATTTCTTTTCGCTTTCTTTATGTGCGAATTCATCTCAGCTGCTATTTCTTTTGTATCAGGCGCCGATGCACAAAGCACTACTTGAAAGTCAGGATCCATAAAGTTTATTGCATCAACTAAATGTATAATTCCTTTTTGCCTGGTAATTCTTCCTACAAAAAGTACAAAAGGCTTCTTAGGGTTTATCCCTAAGCTTTTTAAATGTTTCTCGTTGTAGGAAGGTTTATATGTATCAGGGTCTATGCCATTAGGTATTACGTGAAGTCTATTTTTAGATACCTTAAAGAACTTATTAACATTCTTTTTTGTATCTTCAGATACTGCAATAACAGCATCAGCCATCTCTATTGCTGTTTTCTCGATCAAAGAGCTTAGTTCATATCCATCTGCTCCAAGCTGTTCTTTTTTCCATGGTCTTAATGGCTCAAGAGAGTGTATCGTAACAACTAGCGGTATTGATTGGTTTAGTTTGGTTAATATGCCTCCCCAATGTGTATACCAAGTATGAACATGGACCACGTTGGAATCTATTTTATTTGCATTAAAATTAACGCAGCGTTCAACAGCATCAGCCGTTCGATTGCTATGTTTCGTTTTCTTATATCCGCGAACCTTAAGGTTTTTCTTATCTATCTTTTGATTCCCAAAACAACGTATTTCAACCTGACACAGCTTGGCTAGCTCTTCGCTTAGGTTTTCAACATGAACCCCAGCTCCGCCATATATATTTGGTGGATATTCGTTAGTCAGTATCAATGTTTTCATGATTAGTATGTATTATAAAAGAAAAAGCAGAATAAACAAGCTGTAAAGTTTTTAAATGAGCCAGAAGTATTTTATTGATTGCGCCTTATTTTCTTTTGTTCTTTACAAAAGCGCCACGGTTGTGTATGCTTATGCCCTTAAGAATTTTAATATTTAGATAAAAAGAATATTAGAAGTAATATAATAATTAATAAGGGTTTAGGTGCAATTTTATGATTTCAGCAATAGACGTATCATTACAGTATGGCCAACAAAAACTTTTTAATAAAGTAAATATAGTCTTTACTCCAGGAAATTGTTATGGATTAATAGGCGCAAACGGATCAGGCAAATCTACATTTCTAAAGATTCTTTCGAGCGAAATTGACTCTACTACAGGGGATGTCGCTATTTCTCCAGGAAAACGTATTTCTATGTTAAAGCAGGATCAATTTGCCTTTGATCAATATACTGCCATCAATACAGTGCTTATAGGGCACAAAAGGCTTTACGATATTATCACAGAGAAAGACGAGCTCTATGTTAAAGAAGATTTTTCTGATAAAGACGGGATGCATCTTTCTGAACTTGAGGCTGAATTTGCTGAATTAGATGGATGGAACGCTGAATCTGACGCAGGAAAATTGTTGAGCGATCTTGGATTAGCTCAAGAGTTTCATGATGTAGAAATGAGTCAGCTTGAGGCTGGTTCAAAAGTCAGGGTTCTCTTGGCTCAGGCATTGTTTGGCAATCCAGATATTTTGCTCCTAGATGAGCCTACTAACCATTTGGACGTTGAAACTTGTATGTGGCTTGAAGAATTTTTATGTAACTTTGAGAATACAGCTATTGTTGTTTCGCATGATCGCCATTTTCTAGATAAGGTCTGCACGCATATTGCAGATATTGATTTTGGTAAAATTCAGTTGTATATGGGTAATTATGGTTTTTGGTCAGAATCAAGTCAGTTAGCATCAAAGCAGCGCAATGAAACGAATAAAAAAATTGCTGATAAGCGAAAAGAGTTACAAGAATTTATTGAGCGTTTTAGCGCTAATGCTTCAAAATCTAAACAAGCAACTAGTCGAAAGAAAATACTGGAGAAGCTTACACTTGAAGATGTAAAGATATCTTCAAGAAAATTTCCTTATGTTAATTTTGAACAAGAGCGTGAAGCTGGAAATGATATTTTGTTTGTAGAGCACTTATCAAAGTCTAAGGATGGCGAGGTTGTTTTTAAAGATCTGACGATTACAGTTGAAAAGGGAGACAAAATTGCCTTTGTTGGCCCTAACGATCTTCTAAAGACATCCTTTTTTGATATATTAGCTGGTAAAGATAAGCATGACTCTGGCAGTTTCAAATGGGGCATATCAGTTAACAAGTCGTATTATCCAAAAGATAATAGTGAATATTTTGATGTTGATTTAAGTATCATTAATTGGTTACAACAGTTTACGAAAAATACTGATGAGAACTTTGTACGTGGGTTTTTAGGTCGTATGCTTTTTTCTGGCGAAGAATCATTTAAGCCAGTAAATGTTTTGTCCGGTGGTGAGAAAGTAAGATGCATGTTATCTCGTATGATGCTTCAGAATCCAAATGTTATAATTCTAGATGAGCCTACTAATCATTTGGATTTAGAATCAATTACAGCTTTAAATAGAGGGCTAGAAAGATATAAAGGTGCGATACTTTTCTCTTCTCATGACCATGAGCTAGTACAAACTGTTGCGAATCGCATTATTGAAATTACTCCAAAAGGATATATTGATCGTGCAGATACAACATATGATGAATATTTATCCGATGAAAATATTAGACAACAACGTAAGCAGTTGTATAATTAGAAATATATTTAATTCTTAAATTTTAGATTTTATGAAGATTATTGCTGTAAATAATATAGATTTGATCAATATAGTAGAATCTCTTGCAAATGAAATTTGGCGCAACCATTATATTCCTATGATAGGAGAGCCACAGGTAGATTATATGCTTGCTAAATTTCAATCAAGCGTTGCCATAGAGAGTCAAATTAGAAATGGATACGATTATTATTTGTTGGATCAGAACAAAGAGTATATAGGATATTTTGCTCTGGTTCAAAAATGTGAAAATCTTTTTCTGAGCAAGTTGTATGTGCGTATTGATAAAAGAGGCTTAGGTTATGGTAGGAAGGCAATAGAGTTTATAGCAGAAGAAGCACGACAAAGAGATTTAAAAGCAATAGATTTAGTAGTTAACAAAAAGAATGAGAACACAATAGAGGCATATAAGAAATTTGGATTTTCTATAACAGGTGAGATTATTTGTGATGTTGGCGAAGGCTTTGTTATGGATGATTATAAAATGAAAAAAGAAATTGTTAACGGGGTCTGACCCTATTAAGTAAAAAGGTTATAATAGATGAAAAAGAAAATAGCAGTATTAGAAGGCGATGGTATAGGTCCTGAAATAGTAAGAGAAGGCCTTAAAGTTTTAAAAGCGGTAGAGGAAAAATATGGCCACGAGTTTACTATAGAATTTGCACCTTTTGGCGCAGGCGCATATTTTTCAGAAGGAGATCCGTTTCCACAAAAAACAAAAGATATTTGCGATCAAGCAGATGCAATAATCAAGGGGCCTGTTGGTTTAGCAGTCGATAAGATGAGTGAGATACCGCAGGACAAACGTCCAGAGGTAGGTGCTATACTTCCATTGCGCAAAAGATATAATACGTTCTTGAATTATCGTCCGATAAGATTGCCAAGCGCTCTTGCTTCCTTTTCGCCATTAAAGAAAGAAATTATTGGTGATGGCATAAATATTATGATGATAAGAGAGCTCGTTGGGGGTAGTTATTTTGGAGAGAAAATAGAAGGAAATGCAACGAATATGTCTTATGCTCAAGATGAATATAAATATTTTGATGAACAAGTTAGACGAATTGCTAAGGCTGCTTTTGATGAGGCAAGGCGAGAGAAAGTCAAACTAACTAATGTGCATAAATCAAATGTGCTTGCAACAGGACGTTTTTGGAATGAAATCGTTGAAAATGTGCGCAAAGAATATAAGGATGTAGAATATGATTCTATACTGGTTGATAATGCGGCTTTCCAGTTAGTTATAAACCCAGGTCAGTTTAATGGCGTTATGTTGCTTGAAAATATGCAGGGAGATATATTAACAGATCAAGCAGGTGGTATTCTAGGCTCGCTTGGACTTATGCCTTCGGCTTGTATTGGAGAGACAAAAGGGTATGTTGAGCCAGCTCATGGTTCAGCGCCAGATATTGCTGGCAAGAATTGTGCAAATCCTTATTCAATGATAGGTAGTATTGCATTTCTTTTTGATAAATGTTTTGGCCTTCAAAAGGAAGCTGATGAAATTTGGAATACTTTGTTTGAAATATTTGGTAGCGGATATCGTACAGTAGAGCTTAAAGATTCTCAAACTCCAAAAGATAAAATACTAACAACCACTGATTTCGGAGACAAGGTTGTTGATATTATAAAAAATAAACAATAAGTAATCAGGGGATTAATTATGAAAAAATCAATTGGAGCAAATACTATTGTTTACCCAACGCCTGTATTTATTGTCGGAACGTATGATAAAAACGGAGAGCCGAATGTTATGAACGCCGCATGGGGAGGAATTTGTTGCTCTAATCCACCATGTGTTGCTATTGCTGTAAGGCCTTCTAGATATACATATGAAAATGTTTTAGAGAAAAAAGCCTTTACTGTAAGCATCCCTTCAGAGATACATGCAAAAGAAGCAGATTATTTTGGAATAGTATCTGGAAGAAAAGAGAATAAGCTTCAAAAAGCAGGTCTAACCGCGGTTAAAAGTGATATTGTAGATGCTCCTTATATAGATGAATTTCCAGTTGCGTTAGAATGTAGCTTGCTTAAGACAGTTGAGCTTGGAACTCATGCAGTTTTTATTGGGGAGATAAAAGATGTTAAAATGGAAGAGTCTGTTTTAGGCGAAAATGGAGTTCCAGATATTAATAAGATAAAGCCAATGGTATTTGATATGTCTGGTTCTAATTATTGTGGAATTGGAGAAAAGATAGCAGATGCTTTTTCTGTTGGAAAAGCGCTTATAGATAAGTAGAAAGGAAATGTATGATTCTCTTAGAACTAGTTGTGATTGTTTTAATTGTATTCTTTGGTAGACGTTTCTTTTGGATTTCTATCGCAACAGGAGGCTTTTGGTTAGGGTTTAAGTTGGCAACTTATTTTCTTTACGGATATACAACGTTGGAGATATTGGCCGTCGCTGGTATTTTTGGATTAACCTGTTCTGCATTAGCTTATTTTCTCACGCATTTTATGACAGCTTTTATTGGTTTTTGTTTAGGCGGATATGCTTTTGCAGGTTTATTTCAAATGTTGAGATTGCCCGGAGCTTTCCAGGCGCCTTTTGTTCCATTTTTTTTAGGTGGACTAATTGTTGGAACATTTATTATATGTTTCTTTGATTCTGCAATAATAGTGTTAACCTCATTTTTTGGAGCAAATCTTATATTTGATATAATGCCAGGTAATTATTTATTTAAAGCAGTAGTAGCTGTATTGTTGTTTTCATCTGGGGCATTCTTTCAGTTTAATCAATTTAAAAAAGGAAGAATGGGTAAGTTTATAAGCAAAGAAATAGATATGGAAAGACTACGTCGTCTTTATAAGTACAAAAAATTCTTATTTTTCTTTTAGTTGTTTTATATTTTTTGTGTGCTACTCGCCAAACACTATACACATTAGTTCATGTTACAATAAATATTTTTTTATTCTATGAAAAGGGACAAGCTTTTGCTTGTCCCTTTTTTTTGTTGACAGATTGATAAAATATGTTATTATTTATTCACTAGTAAGTTGATAGTATTGGTAGTGATTATAATGATTGGTGGAACGCAGGGGAGGGTCCGTGACCCTCCCAGGAATAGATGAATTTTCGGGCGGGTTTAGAACCCGCCCCTACAAAGAGTTGGAGAAAAAATGAAGATTTCTACACGTGCACGGTATGGAGCACGATTAATGGTAAATTTAGGACTTAATTATAGTAGCGGTCCAGTATTTTTAAAAGATATTTCTGAGCAAGAGCAGATATCTTTAAAATATTTAAGCCAGATAATAATTCCTTTAAAAGCAGCAGGATTGGTTAATTCCTTCAGAGGTGCTCATGGTGGCTATGCCTTAGCAAAGCATCCATCAGAAATAACCATGAAGAATATAGTTGAGGTAATGGAGGGGAACTTTAACCTTGCAGATTGCCTAAAGGACGCTAGCGAGTGTCACAGAACTTCTATTTGTGTCACTAGAGATGTGTGGAATGCATTAGAGCTTAAAATGGCGCAAACATTAGATGAAATAAAATTAGATGATCTAGTAAAACAGTGTATAGAGAAAAAAGAAAAAGCTGTTATGTACACAATATAATAAGGAGAAGATGATGGTAAAAGAAAAAAGACAATTAAAACCAGAAACATTAGCGCTTCATGCAGGGCATGAAGGCGGAGATCCCACCACAGGATCGCGTGCAGTACCAATTTATCAAACAACTTCATATCTTTTTAAAGATACGGAGCATGCTGCCAATTTATTTGGATTAAAAGAATTTGGCAACATTTATACAAGATTAATGAACCCTACGACCGATGTTCTTGAAAAAAGAGTAGCGGCTTTAGAAGGCGGTGTCGCAGCCCTTGCTGTTGCAAGCGGGCAGTCAGCAATTACTATTTCTATCCTTAATATAGCGCAGCAAGGAGACGAAATTGTATCAGCTGATAATCTTTATGGCGGAACGTATACGTTATTTAGCAATACTTTTAAAAAGTTTGGGATAAAGGTGAATTTTGTAAAGTCAAATGACCTAGAAGCATTTGAAGCAGCCATAACTGATAAAACAAAAGCTATTTATGCAGAAACGATCGGAAATCCTAAGTTAGATATAGCTGATATAGAAGGGCTAGCTAAGGTCGCTCATAAAAATGGTGTACCTTTGATAGTGGATAATACCTCAGCACCGTATACATTTCGTCCAATAGATTTTGGAGCAGATATTGTCGTATATTCTGCAACGAAGTTTTTAGGTGGACATGGAAATTCCATCGCAGGAGTCATAGTCGATTCTGGAAAGTTTGATTGGAGTAGCGGGAAATTTCCTCTTATTTCTGAACCAGATCCTAGTTATCATGGAATAAATTTTATTGAGGCTTTAGCCCCGATGGGTAATATTGCATATATTGTTAAAGCTCGTGTAATTTTGCTTCGTGATATTGGGCCTGCTTTATCTCCATTTAACTCTTTTTTAATATTGCAAGGAATTGAAACTTTGCACTTGCGCTATCCAAGACATTCTGAGAATGCTTTGGCTGTTGCAAAATATTTAGTTAAAAATAAAAATGTAGCCTGGGTGAATTATCCAGGGCTTGATTATAGCCCCGAGAAACAAAGAGCAGAAAAATATCTTAAGGCCGGGTGTGGAGCTATTATTGGTTTTGGGATAAAAGGTGGAGCAGAGGCAGGTAAGAAGTTTATTGATGGGCTAGAGCTTGTATCTCATTTAGCAAATATTGGTGATGCAAAATCGCTTGCGATACATCCTGCTTCGACAACGCATCAGCAGCTGTCCGAAGAAGAGCAATTGGCCACTGGAGTTACTCAGGATTTTATTAGATTATCAATCGGTCTTGAGAATGTCGACGATATAATAGCAGATATAGATCAAGCATTAGAAAATTAAAAAGTTAATCGTAGGGGCTGGGTTTCCCAGCCTATTTAAAGGGCGTGGAAACCACGCCCCTACAATGAGGTGGTAAAAAATGGGCATATACAATGACATTACGCAAACAATCGGAAATACTCCGCTAGTTAAGATAAATAAATTAACTAAAGGACTAGATGCAACTGTTTTAGTTAAATTGGAATCCTTTAATCCTTTTTCGTCTGTAAAAGATAGGATAGGGCTTGCCATGATAGAGTCTGCGGAAGAAGAAGGCCTTATCAATAAAGATACAGTTATTGTTGAGCCAACAAGCGGAAACACTGGTATTGCTCTTGCATTTGTTTGCGCTCAAAGAGGATATAAATTAATTCTAACAATGCCAGATACTATGAGCATCGAAAGAAGGAAGTTATTAAAATGTTTGGGTGCTGAACTTGTTTTGACTGAAGGATCCAAAGGGATGACGGGTGCAGTTGATAAAGCAGTAGAGGTTGCCAAAAATACAAACAATAGTTTTATTCCGCAGCAATTTTGTAATCCCGCTAATCCAGAAATTCATCGTAGAACAACAGCAGAAGAAATATGGGCAGATACAAATGGCGCAGTCGATGTATTTATATCAGGTGTTGGTACTGGCGGAACAGTTACAGGAACTGGCGAGGCATTAAAAGAGAAAAATCCTGAAGTTAAAATAATTGCGCTTGAGCCTGTTGACTCACCAGTTTTATCTGGTGGCGCTCCTGGATCGCATAAAATTCAAGGAATTGGCGCAGGATTTGTGCCAGATGTTCTAAATAAAGATATTGTTGATGAGGTTATGGCTGTATCATCTGAGGATGCAGGTACGACAGCAAGATTTTTAGCTAAAAGCGAAGGTATATTTGCAGGAATCTCGTCCGGAGCTGCTTTATGGGCTGCGATAGAAGTTGCAAAAAGAGAAGAAAGTAAGGGTAAAACAATAGTTGCTCTTTTGCCTGATACAGGTGAAAGGTATCTTTCTACTTGGCTTTTTGAAGAATAAAAAATGTAGTATAAAGGTAGCGTCTTGCTTTGACGCCCAAAGGAAGGCGCTACCTTTATTTTATTTTTTTAAAGAGTTATTTATATTTTTATGTTAGATTAGTATAAATATTAATCCTGCCAAAGAATGCAAAATACATGAGAAAGTTTTTCCTAGCCTTTATTCTGATTATTTTAAGTCATAGTGCATATTCGCAAGATGTTATTGATAGTGGAATATCGAAGACTTATTATCAAACAGGCGAGCTTCAAGGTGAAATAAATTATTTAGAAGGCAAACATCACGGCGATACGAAGATCTATTATGAAAATGGAAGCTTGATGATAGAAGGAACTTTTGTTGATGGAAAGTCTGATGGAATCACTCGAACATATTATGAAAACGGAAATGTTCAAGCAGAGATAAATCAGAAAGATGGGAAATTTGAAGGTATTACAAATTTATTCTATGAAAATGGAGACATTCAAGAAGAGATAAGTTATAAAGATAATAAAATTGACGGAGTAGTTAAGTCGTATTATGAGGGCGGTATAAAAAAGTCAGAGATAAATTTTAAAGAAGGCATGCATGATGGAATTTCTAAGACATATAGCGGTGATGGAATTTTAACAGAAGAGATGAATTATGTAGAAGGAAAGATAGAGGGTATTGTTAAGTTTTATGACGAATCTTCAAGGCTAGCAAAAGAAGAAGATTATGTTGATAATAAATTAATAAATGTGAGGGAATATGCAGAAGATGGTGTGTTTGTTTCAAGAGATGCTAAAAACTAAGAAATTCAGCAGTTTTAAGAATACGTTTTTAAAGATTCTTCCAGTGATTTTGATTATTACTATTGGAATCATTACTTATGGAGGAACGCTTCATAATACATTTCAGTTTGATGATGAATTTTTTGTGGTAAAAAATCCTGTAATTCGCCACATTACTGATTTTAAAAGTATATTGGAATATGATTCATTAAGATTTGTGGGATATCTTTCTTTTGCGGCCAATTATCATTTTCATCAATTAAGAGTCGAGGGGTATCACGTTGTAAACATTATTATTCATATATTGGCAGCTATTTGTGCGTATTGGATTTCTATCTCCATACTTTTATCGCCTATTATGAAAAAAGAGAGGATATCAGGCTATAAGTATTTAATAGCAGCTTTTATTGGTCTTATTTTTGTATCACATCCAGTTCAAACGCAGGCCGTGACTTATATTTGGCAGAGAGTAGCTTCTATGGCCACACTTTTTTATCTTCTCTCATTGGGGCTGTACCTTAAAGCAAGATTATCTAAAAATAATAAAATATTTTTCGCACTTTCTGCAATAGTTGCTTTGCTTGCAATGTTTACAAAGCAGATGACTTTTACTTTGCCTTTTGTTGCTTTATTGTGCGAGATATTCTTTTTTAATTTTAACATAAAAACTCTTTGGAAGAAAACTAAGTATAAATGGATATGGATTGTTCTGCTTATTATATTCATTGGTATTATTCCCTACCTAAGTAAAGACGCCATTCATTATAAATATACGACTCCCGATAAGTCCGAATCTTTTGACGGAGAGTTTACAACAGGTAAAAACTTTCTTATATCGCAGTTTAAGGTAATGTGGATATATTTAAGATTGTTAGTTGTCCCTATAAGACAAAATCTTGACTACGAGGTTCATGTTGCTAAAAGTTTCTTTGAGCCCAAGGTGCTTTCTGGATTCTTGTTTCTTTGTTTTCTGTTTTTTTCTGTTTTTAAACTTTTTAAGAAATATCGCCTAGCTTCTTTTGGTATACTGTTTTTTCTTTTGGCAATATCTATCGAGGCAGGGGCTGTTCCAATAGATTGTTTAATATATGAACACAGGCTGTATCTTCCAATGGCCGGGTATAGCATATTTCTTGTAAGTTCGTTGTTCTATTTAATTACAAAAAAGTCTTTAAAGACATTCGTGTTGATTGTAATCAGTATTATTATCGCCTTTTCAATATTAACAATTAGAAGAAACAAAGTCTGGACGAATAACTTTACGCTTTGGGATGATGTTATTAAAAAGTCTCCAACAAAAATGAGAGCCTATAATAACAGAGGTAAGGCTTATGCAGAAATGGGTATGCAGGCGAAATCTGTTGAAGATTTTTCTAAGGCAATATCCCTTGAGCCCGACAGATGGCTTTTATATATTAATCGAGGAGTGTCTTTGGAAAATCTTGGTAAATATTCTGAGGCGATGAAGGATTATGAAGTGGCTTTAAAGAACGGTAACGATTCTTTTGCCTATAATAGCCGAGCACATCTTTATATGAGAATGCGCGTATGGAGCAAGGCAATCAAAGACTATACAAAAGCTATTGAAATAAATCCAAATAATTTACAAGGTTTTATAAATAGGGCAATTGCTTATGTTCAGTTAAAGAAATACGATGAGGCTATAGAAGGTTTTTCAGAAGCCATAAGACTAGACCCATATTATGTCGAAGCGTATAATAATAGAGCCGATACTTATTCTAAAAAAGGAGATATCAATAGCGCGATAAATGATTTTAATAAAGCCATAAGCATTAATCCTAATAATTTAAGGATAAGATATAATCGAGGTCTGACACTTGTAGAAGCTAAGAAGTATAAAGATGCTATAAATGATTTTACGCATATTTTAAATATAGTTCCTGATTATATAAAAGGATATACTTCTCGAGGAGTTGCGTATTTCAGTTTAGGAGATATCCAAAATGCGCTTAAAGATTTTGATAAGGTTTTAGAGCTTGACGATAAAAGAGGTGGTGGATATTTTAACAGAGGGGTTTTGTATTTAAAAGTAGGAGAGCGTCAGAAAGCATTAGAGGATTTTACTAAAGCGCGCAAGTTAGGATTTCCTGTAGATAATAGTTATTTACAATAGATATCTGCCTCTTTTATAGAGATTTATTTGGTTGACAAAATGTTGAAACTTATGCATACTTTTATTTGAAATAAATGAGGGATTAGCGAAGTAAAATAGTAAGAATAAAATTGATTTACATACTCTAGAGGCGCCAAATAATGTTAGTATTTGCTTATACGACAAATTTTGTGGTGCCAGGCACCACTTATAAATATAAAATAGGGGCGGGGCATTTTTAGGGCTTTGCCCCTATTTTTTGGATTCGGTAATTTTACAATAATGGAAAGGCATAGATGAAACTTTTAAAAGAATTGATTGTATTTGACCTTGAGACAACAGGCATTTGGGTAGAAAAAGATAAGATCGTTGAAATAGCAATGATAAAATGTTTGCCAAATGGTGAGAGAGTTACTTATGTAAAGCGCGTTAATCCAGAAATGCCTATTCCAAGAAATGTTTCTGAGCTTATTGGTATAACTAATGAAGACGTTAAAGACGCTCCTGTATTTAAACAAATAGCTAAAGAGATTGTAGATTTTATAGGAGATTCTGATTTTTCAGGTTTTAATGTAGAAAGATTCGACTTACCTGTACTTTGTCGTGAGCTTTCAACTGCAGGATATAACCTAGAATTAAAGACAAGTCGAATTTATGATGCGCAAAAGATTTTTCATGTAAATGAAAAAAGAGATTTGACCGCAGCATATAAATTTTATTGTGCAAAAGATTTAAAGAATGCACATTCTGCATTAGCTGATACAGAGGCAACGTTGCAGATACTTTCTTCTCAATTAGAAAAATATGGCGAAGATGATGATTTACAATCATTAGATAAATTTGATTATAAAAATAATATTGAATTTTTTGATGATTCAAGAAAATTTAGATGGTGGAATGGTAAGCTATATATGATGTTTGGTAAATATGCAAAAAGATATAGCTTAGAGGAGCTTGTTAAAAAAGACCAAGGATATCTTGAGTGGATTCTATCAGCAAATTTTAGCGAAGAAGTGAAAGATCTTATTGAAGATGCTATAAGAGGAAAATTTCCAAAACAGTAGGGGCGTGGTTTCCGCGCCCGAAATTAATAGGCTGGGTAACCCAGCCCCTACAGGAGACTAGATGAAAGTAACCTTAGTAATACCAACTTTAAATGAAATAGAAGGCATGAAGGTTATAATGCCTCAAATAAAACCAGAATGGTATGATCAGTTGATTGTGATAGACGGACAATCCACTGATGGTACGGTTGAGTGGGCGAGAGAGCAAGGCTATGAAGTAGTCATTCAACAGAAAAAAGGAATGCGAAATGCTTATATGGAGGTTTTGCCTCATGTAACAGGGGACGTTATTTTAACCTTTAGCCCAGATGGAAATTCTGTTTCCGAGCTTATCCCAGCATGTATAGATAAAATGAAAGAAGGAAACGATATGGTTATTGTTTCCAGATATGCTAAAGGTGCTAAAAGCGATGATGATGATCTTATAACTGCATTTGGCAATTTTATGTTTACAAAAGTATTGATAAATTTTCTTCATGGTGCAAAGTATACTGACGCTATGGTCATTTATCGTGCATATAAAAAGCAATTGATTTATGATCTTGGACTTGATAAAGACAGTGCTTATGAAAAAGAAGAAAAGCTATTTAATACGAACGTAAGTTGGGAACCATTGCTGTCTATTCGAGCAGCTA